>JBEKQH010000312.1:0-4127 GCA_049519915.1 Opitutaceae bacterium | reverse complement strand
TCGATGTTCGGCCATCGGCTGCAAGGCCACCGGGACGAAGCTCGAGGTGGGAGCCAATATCACAAAAAACCAGGCGCCCACAAAGCCGAGGACCGGCCAACGGCAGAGTCCGATCACCAGAGCCGCGGCCAAAGATCCCAGGACCAGAACGTAGGGCAAAACCGCGGATGCGTGGTGGACAACGTCCAGGCCATAATCGAACACGAGGGGGTGCGGCCAGATCGCCATTTTGAGATAGAGGATGACAGACCGGCAGGACGTGAGCGCATAGCTCCATCCCGTCACCCCTTGGTCGAATCCGACGTTTTGCTGGCGAAGGGCCGTCATGGAGAGACCGACCAGCAGCCAGGTGCCGGCCAATCCGAGGTAGTACCGCCAGCGCGACCGCCAGGCTGCGCGAAACGAGCCTGCGACGAACGTGCGGTCATAGAGGAACACGATCACTGGAGCGGTGACGATAATCTCCTTGCACAATCCGCCAAGGAGGCAGCTTAAGACAGAGGCCAGAAGCCAAAAGCCAGAGGGCAGAGGGCAGAAGTCAGACGGTTTCTGAATTTCTTTTTCTGGAATCTGGACTCTGGCATCTGCCTTCTGCCTTCTGCTCTCTGACCTGTGGTTTTCCGCTCCGCGGACAAAACAATAGAGCGTCAGCAAATAGAACAGGCCCATCAGGGACTCGGCGCGCTGCGAAATGTAGGTCACCGTCTCGGTCTGCAGCGGATGCACGACCCAGATCACCGCCACGGAGCAAAGTCGCGTCGACGACATACAGCCCCGCCCCCGGGCTTGGCGCAGGAGGGCGTGCCCTGCGAAGTCCCGCCATCGCGGGACGCAGCAGGGTCCGTCGCACGATGCCGAACAACGTCAGGCCGGCCAGTGTATGAATGAGCAGGTTGAACGCATGGTAACCCCATACGTCCATGCCACCCATGGCATAGTTGAGCGCATACGTGAAATTAAGCAGTGGACGCCCTCCGGTTACAGCCCCCGGCGGGGGCGACAGGGCGCCGGAGAGCTGTCTTATCGTCGGATTGTCGGTGATCGCCAATTCGTCGTCCAAGATAAACGGCCCGGAAAAACTGTTGTGATAGGCCGCCAGCGCCGCAAGCATGATGGCGCTGCCGGCCAGAATGATGTGCCAGCGGGCCGGAAAAGCATTCGGCCCGGAAGGGGGTGAAGCGCAAGGTGGACCTTTGGCGCTACTTTCTTTCGACATTCGATTTTCCATCCGGCTCCTATTCGGCCGCGCGCCCGGCGGGCGCGATGGGTTCCGCCCCCAGGTCGCCCACCGCGGCGATGCCGCGGAAATCGATGCGCGGAACGAGGGCGAAATATTTTTGCAGGTGGCAGATCAGGAGGAAGAGCTTGAAGCGCCACCAGATCGGCCAGGTCAGGCGCGCATGGCCGGCGACGATCGAAGTGATGCCGAGATCAAGGCGGAGGGGCGGCCGCGCGCAGAGGAAAACGCTGAAGGCGTCATTGTCGTAGAAGACGGCGATGAGCCGTTGGAATACTCCGGCGTGTTTCTTGATGGCCCGCGTATAACGGCGGCACTCGCGAGGCGTGAGGGCGCGTTGTTCGCGATGCGCGCGCGCGACCAGTCCGGCGGCGAGCTGCGCGGAATACAGCGCCATGAAAACGCCGGAGGAAAAAATCGGATCGAAAAATCCGCCGGCGTCTCCGGCCATGACCATGCGATCCGTGGCGAGGGTGCGATGAAAATAGCTGTAATCGCTCGTGACGCGAAACTCCATCAGCGCTTCGGCGCCGGCCATGAGCTCGGCCAGCTTGGGGGAATGGGCCACGGCCCGCGCAAAAAGTCTGGCCGGATCGAGGCCCGAGCGGCGCATGGAGTCGACGGTGGTGACCAAGCCGACGGACGTGCGGTCGTCCGCCAGCGGGATGATCCAGAACCAGCCGTCCCCAAGGCGCACCGCGGTGGTGTGCCCGGCCGCGCGGCCGGCGCATCGCACGACGCCGCGAAAGTGATTGTAGATGGCGACCCGCTTGGGAAACGGCGAAGGATCGGTCGCGCGCTTGGATTCGCTCGGGAAGATCTTGTCGCGTCCGCTTGCGTCGATCACCCAGCGCGCAGTGACCGTTTGCTCGCCGCCCGCGGTTTGCAGCGTGGCGGTGTGTGCGCCGGCGCCCGGGACGAGCGCGCGCACGGTGGCCGGCATCCGCACGTCGGCGCCGAGCGAGCGCGCATGGTCGAGGAGGAGCGTGTCGAACTTGGCGCGCTCGACCTGAAACGTGCGTTCCAGGCCCGGGATGATGCCTTCGGAAAA
This sequence comes from Opitutaceae bacterium, assembly GCA_049519915.1. Lineage (GTDB taxonomy): Bacteria > Verrucomicrobiota > Verrucomicrobiia > Opitutales > Opitutaceae > DASRHD01. The sequence continues at coordinate 1,839 of JBEKQH010000312.1, read as the reverse complement.
TATGATTTCCTTTCCCGCGGCGCCGTTGGCTAGGAAGAAATATGCGCCAAACTTTTGGACAAAGCCTTCCGCCTCCAGACGCGGCCACACGCCGAGTTCTTGAAAAATCCGATTACCGCAGGGCAGAAGCGATTCGCCAATGTGAAAGCGCGGAAACGTTTCCTTTTCAACCAGGCAAACGCTCATCCCTTGCTGGCGGGCAAAGCCGGCGGCGGCGCTGCCAGCCGGGCCGCCGCCGATGACAAGCAAATCATAGTCGGCTTGAACCATGAGGGAAGAGGCCAAGAGGGCAGATTTCTTTCCGATTGAAAAGCGCGGATAAATGGCGGAAGCACTTGCTTGGGAGTAGCCCGTGGGCCAAACCCGACGGACTCCCAGGAAATCGGGAAGAGTTTCCGGCCAAAGGACAAGAGGAACAGGCTCATTCGCCGATTCTTTAGGGATGCAATCTGCAATAATCGATCAATTAAAAAAACGTAAAACCACATGTGGATAGTCCGTGTTTTCATAGGCAGATTTTGCACGGAAGCCACGACGAGGGTTACAATTCTGCACATGGGATTGCCATCCACCAACCCGCGCTTAAACTCGCCACGACTCTTCAGTAAATTTTGATGAATGACTGGCTTCAACAACTGATCGATTGGACGAGTCATCAAGACTACGGGTGGTTTATCGCCAGTTTGGCCTGGTGTGTCGTGGCCGTCGGAGCGTGGGGGCATACGGATCGCCGCAAAGGGGGCGATGACCGGGAAGGTTGGCTCGTCTGGTTGGCTGCGGCCAAACTCGTCGAATCGGCCATCGAACTGGCGCTTTATGCTTTTAACTTTCGTGCGCCTTATTTTTGGTGGGATTTTTCTCTCGGCCTGAGCCAGGCGGTGGGCGTGGCGGCGTTATGGTGGCCGTTGGCCAAAACGCTCGGTTCGACTCGTCCGCGATTGTGGCGTGTGCTGACCGTCATCACTGGCGCGTGTCTCGGTGGCCTACGCGTGGATACGCCGGTCTTCGGCGGATTGCTGATCGCACTCGCTTCGGCTGGCGGCGTGTGGGCCGTCGTGCGATCGGCGGCGGCGGTGCGCGTTTTGGGCCGTCTGCAGCCGCGCGAATTGCAGCAGATGCGGTTCGGGCTGTTTTTCGTGGCGCTTTTGCCGATTGTTTCCACGTTCGGTCCGCTGGCCTACGCGCTCGGCGAAGGCCGGCGTTGGGTGGATTTCTCTCCGTTCGAGCTGACCTCCGCTGTCGCCAACATATCTGCGGCGGGGTTGCTCGGCATCGCATTGTGGGCACAGCGGTTGCGCGCGGCGCCCGGCACATCGGAGTCCGCAAAGCAGCGCTGGAACGCAGACCTCCGGCTGGGTTTTACCATTCTCGCGGTGTGGCTGGTGCTGGGCCTGGCTTTGGCGGTCGCGAACGGCCGGCAGGCGCGCCGCGCCTTCGAACAAAATCTTTTGCTCCGGGCGCAGACGGCCGCCGCGCTGCTCGATCGCAACGCATTGCGGGTTGCGCTCGGGCCGGACTTCAAGTTGGGCCGGGAACGCACCCGGCGGCTGTCCAATGGGCATGAAGTGACGCAGGTGCACGTGCCGTGGACCGGCTCCGCGCCTTTTGCCAAGATTAGTTCGCAGCTTCGTCAATTGCACGATGCGAACAAGGCCGACGTCGCCTACATCTATCTCGCCGTGATCAGAGACGGCAAAGTGATTTTATGCGCGGCCGATAGCTATCCTGAAAAATATCGATGGAGAAATGTTTCTCATCTTGCGACGGCTGATGACGAAACGCGGCTAGCCAAAGGCGGGGCCTTTTTGGAAGGGCCCTTTCGAGATGAATGGGGCGCGC
>JBEKQH010000311.1:0-3382 GCA_049519915.1 Opitutaceae bacterium | reverse complement strand
CCATTGCTCAAGGCGAACGCGCTCCGCGTCCGTCAAAACCACCGGCACACTTTTTCGTGACATCCGGCCATCCTACCGGCTCGGCGCTTATGGGCACTTATTTGCGGGACACTACACTAGGGGTATGATTGGCGTGGCGTGATTTCTGGGGAACCCGGGGGAAATACTTTCCTTTGGGCAGCCGATCAAAATGGCAGAAACGCGAACTAGCTCCCTTTTTAAAACGATTTGCAAGTAAAACTACCTTCAAGTTCATTCATATTGTTGAATTTTCCGGGTGTTTGGCTGTCCGTGGACAGCCAACGTTCTTTCGACTTCAGCGCGGTATCAATGAATAATCAAAGACGGCAGGCTGGGCTTCGCGCCGTGTGGCGGCGGGGTGTTCAATGTCGGCCGCGCCGATCGTCGTCCGAGCCGTGGAATTGCAACAGCGTTGGGATCGGCGAAGCGACCCGCGCGGTGTATCCATGCCAGGGGTTGGTAAACCCGGTCGCACCTGGGTCATAGTAAACCGTAAAATTCGACGCGGTGTTGGCAAAGATCGAGCTGCCGACGTTCGGTGCATTGCCTTGAAAATAGGCGCTGCCCAGACTGCTGCAGCCTTGGAATGCGTCGGCACCGATCGACGTGACGCTCGGCGGGATCGTGACACTGGTCGGGCTGTTGCAACCTTGGAACGCGTCGGCACCGATGACGGTGACAGGCTTGTTGTCAATGGTTGCGGGTATCGTAAGCATACTGCCGCCGCTACAGTCGTATCCGACGATGGTGACGGTGGCGCCATTGTCCGCAAACTGGAACGCGCCCTGTCCGATCAGCGAATTGGAACCAGGCACCGGAAGGCCGGCCGAGGCGGCGTCAATCACGAGCACCCAATCGTTGCCGTCGGGCGGAGTGAAGTTCTGCGAACCCGTGGTGGCAAAGCTGCCGATGAGCGTCGTGACGGCGGTCTGCGGATTGAACCACCAGGCCTGGGCGGACGAGTCGGAGATCTTGGCCAGATTGATCGTCACCGTCTGGCCGGCGGAGATGTAGGCGATGATGCTCTGACCGTCACTGGTCCGGGCCGCGAGGGCGAGCGTGGCGCCCGACTGTTGGCCGGCGGTCAAGACGGTGTTGTTCAGGTCGGGCGCCAGCATCCAGTGTTTTCGCGAACGGAAGAGAGCGCCCAGGTTTTCCTCGCCAACCGAGCCGACGGACGAAAGCTGGCTCTGCCAGGATGGCGGATTGGGGTTTTCCCACTTCAATACGTTGAAAGACCAGATTGAGTCGTTGCCAAAAATCCGGCCGAGGTAGGCGCCGGCGAGGATCGCTTCGTAGCCTTCCTGGCGAACTTGAAGCTCGGTCGTGTTGTATTCGTACTCGTACCAGTCTTCGCCGAGAAGAGGCGGAAGCCAGGGCGAACGCGTATAGTTTTTATTGGCTCCGCCGACGATCGTCGGCGCGGTATTATAGATCCAGTTCAAGGTGAGCCAGGAAGGGACGGGCAAATTGGCGACGGGAAACGCGTCCAGGCTCGAATATCCGCCGCCGGGCGCTGCGCCTTGAGTGGTGTAGCGGGCGGCCTCAATCGTCATCAGATGGACCGTGTCGGCCGACCGAATGCCGTTCCCGAGATCGTTCATCTTTTGATAGAGACCGGCCATGGTCGGGTCGCAATCGCCGCCTAGCAACCAAACGATGTTGGGCTGGCTTTTGTAGCGGTTTCCAAGCCATGCGCCGTAGGCGGTCACGACGGCGTCGGAACTGTTGAGATAGCTTTGGAGATAACCCGAACTGGAATTGAGCCCGACGAATCCCGGCGTGATCCAGGCCGTGATCCCGTAAGCCTGGACTCTTTGCAGGAGGTAGTCGATGTGGGCCCAGTAGGTGGCGTCCTCGTTGGTGAAGTCCGCTCCATCGAAGGGGACGTTGCCGTAATAATTTTTGGGCGGGTTGGATTGGTAGGTGTTGTCGGCCAGGCCGATCCAAAGGGTATTGTATCCGCGGGCGGCGCGATCGGCCAGGTAAGTTTCCACGTCGGCGTTGGAGAGCTCGTTAAACAGCGACCAAGCATCATCGCCGGTGATGAAAAACGGCTGGTTGTTCTGGTCGACCAGATACCGGCCGTTCGCGCTGACCTTGAGCGGATAGCTCGGCGTTGGCAGGGCGGGGGTCGTGGCCACCGCGGTCGCCGATTGCGGGGAAACGTCGCCCTGCGAATCATACGCGGCGACCGCATAGGTATAAGCCACGGACGGAGCCAGTCCGGTGTCGGTGTAAGAAATCGCGGTCGTGGTGCCGACCTGAACGCCATTTCTGAAAATCTCGTAGCCGGCGACTCCTGACGGGCCGGAGGATGCAGTCCAAGTGAGAGACACTTGGGCCGACGAGTTCGCGGTGGCGGAGAGGCCCGTCGGAGTGGAAGGCGGCGTTCCATTCGCCGAGGGGTTGAAGGCGACCATTTCGGCAATGTAGGCGTCGCCCTGGGAGAAGGTGAACGTCGCGGCGGTCGAACCCGCGGTGGTTTGAACGGCGTCTTCCGCCGCGGTTTCGATTACGCCCAAATCGGAAACGGAATTCCTCAGGGTGAATCCGGTGCCGGCGGTGAAGGCAAATTTTGCGTCCCAATTTTCCATCGCCCCGAAAATCAAATCGCCATTGTTCGTGGTGGCCGCCGTGCCGCTGGTCGCATTGTCGGGGGCATTCGTTGCCGTGCCCTGGCTGGTGGCCGTGACGTCGACGGGCGTAGTTTTGCGTACGCCGCTGTACTCGGCGATGAGGAGTCGGCTATAGGGGGTGCTTCCCGGGAAATTGGCGGTAACCGTATTGGCTCCGGCCGTCACGTTCGCCGCGTAGAAGACGCCCAAGGCTTGATCGCCGGTTGGGTTGAAGCTTGTGGTCGCCAGGGTGTAGGTGTTGCCGACCGAGTCAGTCACCGTCGGGACGGTGTTGTTTCCCCACGAGAGCGCAACGACGATCAGGTTTCCGCCGGTGTTCGGCGAAGCAAAGGCTTGGGAGATGCTGGTGGCGCTCGCGTCGTTTATCGTCGCCGCGTGCTGAACCTGGACCGGGACGCCCTGCGCAAAGGTGCAGGCAAAAACCATCACGAGGCCTGAAATGAGAGGCGCGAAGCCGCGCGAATCGGAGTGAGCTTTCATCTTAACGGCGTTGGCCAGGCAACCTCGCAAAAGAAGCCGTGCCAACCCAACCATAGTAAAGCATCTGCGATAAAAAGATAGCCCCCTGAACTAGTGGGGGCCGCCGGTTCACAACATTAACCCATCGTTTACAGCTAGGTTGACCACGATGGAGAGAGATTTGCCTCCTCGGACTCCACTGGCCACGGTGGCGGAGTTTTGGGCGAAGCCTCGTGTGCATCGGGGTTTGGTTGAGGCATATT
>JBEKQH010000310.1:0-3392 GCA_049519915.1 Opitutaceae bacterium | reverse complement strand
CGAGCAAGCAGGCGAGGTACGGCAGCCGCCAGCTGGGATTGCGCACGACCTGCAGCACGCTCAGGCCGTCGGCTTTGTTCATTTGGTACTGGTAGTAGGTGAGGCCGCCGTAGCGCAGGGGGTTGTTCATGTAGATGCGCGCCTCGCGGTCGCCCTTGCCGCCATCGTCGTGAAGGCGGACTTGGCTGGAAAAGTTTTTGGGAATATCGGTGCCGGGATAGACGTCGTTCTTCAGGTTCAAGAGGGTCATCGAATAAGGCGTATAGTAACGCTTCGCCCGCATCACGAGCTGCCAGGTGCGGCCGGCATAGTCGAAAGTCTGCGCCTCCTCGATCCATGGCGACACTAGCCAGATGCCAAGCGAGCCTTCCGGGCCGATCAGTTCGATCCAGGCCGCGGGCACGTTGCGTTCATTCTCCTTGTAGGTGAGCGGCTGGGGCGTGACCACGAGCTGCGTGCCGAGGTCCATGGTGGCGAGCGGGGCCGGGGCATTGGGCGCCTGGCCACGCATCAGCACGGACGAATTGGAAAAATACTGGCGGGTGACGAGGCGGAACGGCAGCCTGGGATGCTGGAGGGTCTCGCTGCGGGCGAGCAGCGATTCCGGAATCGAAACGACGTCGTCAAACTTCGGATCGGTGGCGTCGATGACGGCGAGCTCATCGAGGCGGAAGTCCTCCGAATAGCGCTTGGTCTCGCCGACGTTGAACTGGAGCTGGCTCTCGCGCTGCTCCAGCCCGGTGAGAAACTGGCTGAAGATCAATAGGATCAGCCCGGCATGCGCGAGCCAGATGCCCGATTTCTTCCAGGAAAAGCGGAAGCGGTAGACGTGGGCGGCGAGAAGATTGATGAGCAGCATTCCGCCGATGAAATAGCCGCCGGGGAAAACCGGCACGGGCAACCCGTTGACGGTCTGCACGACGACGAAGGTGAAAAACCATTTGTGCTGGATGCCCCACACTCCGAGATGCACCTGGTCGAGCGTGGCAAAAAACACGAGCAGGATGGAGAGCACCAGCAGGACGACCGTGAGCCGAAGCGATACGAAAAAACGGACAAAGGGTTGGAGGAGTTCGTTCATGCTTACGGGGTCTTGACCGATTTGAGAAAATCAAGAAACGCGGTCTCCTCGCGCGCCACGAGCACGTCGGGCCCGGTCATTTTGAAGAAATAAGTCTGGCCGCCAAACGCCACGATGGCGCCGAGCAGGCGCGCGGGCGCGCCTTCCGCCAGGCCGGCGATATCGACGACGATAAAATGCAGCCCGGTCGCGCCATTGAGCACGAAGGTCGCGCCGGCCACGCCGCTTTCGCCCAGGGGCGCCTGGCCGAGCTGGCCGCGCCAACGGTTGACATTCGCCATCACCCCGCCGGCTTCGCCGGGGAAGGCGATAACGGAAATGTCGGCGGTGCCTTCGGCGCCGCTCACGGAGTAACTGCCCAGGCGCATGCTGCCGAGCGGCTTGGACTGCCAGCGGGAAGGCGCCACCCAGGTCAGGCGTGGGGGCGCCGTTTCGCTATCGGGCGGGGCGATGCCGACGGGAGACGGGAGACCGGTGGCTTGCTGCGCCGGGGCCGGGTTCGCCGCGCTCGTGACGGATTGCAAAAACGACCTAAAGGCGTCGCGTTGCGTGGCAATGAGCTGGTCGGGCCCGGTCATTTTGAAAAAATACGTTTGGCCGCCAAAGGGAAGGATGGCGCCGAGCATCCGGGTGGGCGCGCCATCCGCCTGTCCGGAAAAATCGACGACCGTAAAATGCAGGCCGCCCGTACCCTCGAGCACAGTGGTCGCGCCGGCGAGATCGCTGTCGGCCAGGGGCGCCAGCCCGAGTTGGCCGCGCCAGCGGTTGACATTCGCCAGCAGGCCGCCCGCCTCACCGGGGAAACCGATGATCGAAATATCGGCGACGCTGCCGGCGTGGCCAACCGAAAAACTGCCGATGCGCATCGAGCCAAGCGGCTTGGCCGTCCAGCCGGCGGGAGCGGTCCAGGAAAGTGCGGCCGGCGCGCCGCCAGCGTCGGGGAGGGCGCCGCTGGCGAAGGGAGCAAAAGGCGGGGGCGTGTTCTTGGGCAGGTCGTTGGTGCTTTGCCCTTGGACAGGGCCCGCTGCGACCGGAGCCGCGACGATCTCCACGGATTTCAAAAACGAAATGAAGGCCTCGCGTTGCGCGCCGACCAGCGCGTCATCGCCCATGAGCTTGAAAAACCACGTGCGATCCGGCTGCTTCAACCACGCGCCGAACATGCGCGCCGGTTTTTGGGCGCCGGCCACGGCGCGCTCGCCGCTCAGGTCGACCCATGAAAAATTCCCCGCGGGCGCGGACACGGTCTGCACGGCTTGGGCGAGCTCATCATTCCCGACGGGCGCCAGGCCGAGCTGGCTCCGCCAGCGGTTGACGTTAGCCAGATCGCCGCCGACATCGCCGGGGAACGTAGTGACGGACATGTCGGCCTTGGTTCCGTTTGCGCCGCTGACGAGAAAACTGCCCACCCGCACGCTGTCGAGCGGTTGCTCCTGCCAATCGGCCGGTTTTTTCCAGTGGATTGCGGGTGCGCCGGCGGCGGCGTTGGCCAGGCCGGCCGTAGCCGGCGGCGTTTCCTTGGGCACGCGATAGGTCGAAATTTGGTCGTCGCGACACGCGGCGAGAAGTGCGGCGGCGCCGGCGCACAGGGGAAGCAAACGAGAACGCATGAGAGTCAAATATCCGGCGTCGGTCCGGGAATTTCAACCCTAATACCGACTATCAATTTGTTTAAGAGCCCATGGGCATTGCCCTGGGCTCTTAAACAAAGGGCCCAAAAGCCTGTGACCATGCGTGGGTTCTGCGCGCCGCCGATCACTTCTTTTTGTAAACAGTTGCGGGGTCGAACACGCGTGGCGCGGTGAACTCAAGCTTGAGCGAAGCCGGGTCGTCGGCGCTGGCCCCGTCGGCTAGCTTGCGATAAAAACAGGATTGATAGCCGTTGTGACATGCGGCCCCGCCGGCATTTTCGACCTTGAGCAGAAGCACGTCCTGGTCGCAGTCCACGCGAACTTCCTTTACCCATAGGACATTGCCCGATTCCTCACCCTTGATCCATAGCTTGCCGCGGGAGCGGCTCCAGTAGGTCGCCTTTTTTGTCTTGATCGTGTGGGCGAGCGATTCGGCGTTCATGAAGGCGAACATCAACACCTCGTTGGTCGTGGCATCGGCGGTTATGCAAGGAATCAGGCCGTCGGGACCGAATTTTGGCTGCAGCGTCGCGCCGAGTTCGATCTCCTGCGTGTGGGTCCGGGCGGGAAAAACGGGGCCGTTCATGATGGCTTCTGGTCGGATATTTTTGCGGCGAGTTCGATCAAATAATCGTAGGAATAAAGTCCGGTGCGATGGCCGTCGCTGAAATCGAACCGCA
>JBEKQH010000309.1:0-3395 GCA_049519915.1 Opitutaceae bacterium | reverse complement strand
AGCCGCGTCGTCGCCGGGCAGATAGTCCACCGACAGCAGCGGGGAGTTTTTCTTCAACTCGGCATAGATATCGGCGGCCGTGCCGCCGGCCTTCGGCGCCTCACCCGCCGCATACACGTCGAGCAGATGCACGCGATCGGCCAGCGCCAACGCCGCGGCAAACTCGGACTTGAACTGCGCGGTCCGGCTGAAGCGGTGCGGCTGGAACACGACGATGAGGCGGCCCTCGTCCCCCACCCGTCCGCGCAAGCTCGCCAGCAAGGCACGGATTTCGGACGGATGATGGGCGTAGTCCTCGAGCACGGTGAGGCCGGCCCCGGCCTGAAGCACGCTCTGGCGGCGGGACACGCCGGCGTAGTCGGCCAGCAGCCGCGGCACCAGTTCGGCGCCGATCAGCTGGGCGGCGGCCAGCGCCGCCGTGGCATTCGCCGCATTGAAGTCGCCCCGCGCGTGAACTTGCGCCTCCGCGATCGGAAAGCGCCCGCTCAGACGCAGACGCAGGTGCTCGCCGGTTTCGCCGCCGATTTCGCAGGCAAAATCGCCACTGCGGCCAAAAGTGAAGAATTGCGGGCCGTCCTCGCCCGGCGGGGTGGCGGCGGCCAGCCGCTGCGACAAGGCGCAGGCATCTGAGACCAGCACGGCGTATTTGGTGCGCGCAAAAAGCGTGGCGAAAGCCGTCGCGAAATCGTCGAGACGCCGGTAATGGTCGGGATGATCCCAATCGAGGTTGGTCGCCAGGGTGATCTCCGGGGAGAAGGCGTCAATCGTGCCGTCGCTTTCGTCGATTTCGGCCACGACCCAATCGCTCGAGCCGGTGCGGGCCGGCGGCAGACCGTCGTCGGCGAAGAGGCCCCCGAGCACCCAGCCGGCGGGAAACTGGGCCCGGCGCAGGGCGGTGATCAGCATGGCCGCGGTGGTGGTTTTGCCGTGCGCCCCGCAGACGGCGACCAATTTCTTCCCGCGCAACACCTCGGCCAGCAATTCCCCGCGGCGCACCAGCGGCAGACCGCGCGCCACGGCGGCCGCCCGGGCGGGATGCGAGGGCGCGATGGCCGATGAATAGACCACGAGGTCGCAACCGGCCGGCACGTCTCCGGACGGCACGACGGTCACGCGCTCGCGCGCCAGCAGCGCGCGCATCGGCTCGGCCAGGGCATCGTCCCCGCCGGTGACGCTGAAACCGAGCTGCGCGAGATAAATCGCCAACGGGCCTACGCCCATGCCGCCGACACCGACACAGTGGATGGAACGCACCTCATGCGAAAAAAGCGTGGGCAGCAGGGCGGGTCTCATTTCATGCGGCGTGCGGTTGGGCCGACGAAGGCGGATTCGCCGTGGAACCATGCCCGGCGGACAGCGGCGCAGTGAGCCCGTCGAGATCGTCCAGCAGCAAGTCGAACGGCACGGCGTGGTCCATCCGCGCCAGATTATCGCGGAATTTGCGCAACAGCCAATCGTTGAAAATCAAATCCAACACCTCGGCGTGAAGCGTGGAAAGAAACATCTGGTCCACCACCATGCCCCCGCCCTGTTTTTCGAAAAAGGCGGCGTTGGCCCGCTGATGGTCGGAGGCGGCGTGCGGATAGGGCACGAGGATGGCCGGCGTGGCGCAGCGGACAAGCTCGGCGATGGTGCCGGCGCCGGCCCGGGCCACCACGAGGTCGGCGGCGGACAAGAGACTGGCGACATCGTCGCAGAATGGCGTGAAGACGGCGCGAATCGGCGCGAACGCCTGCGTGCTAAGCTGAAGGATCTCGTGCCGGCCTTTGCCGAGGCCGGTGACGCAATAGACCTGCACGCCGGCGTGCGCCAGACGGTCGAGCTGGCTGCGCGCCCAGTCGTTGAGCACCGCGGCGCCCTGGCTGCCGCCAAAAACGACGAGCGCTTTCTGATTGGGATCGAGCGTCAGCCGCTCGAGAGCCGCGGCCCGCGGCCGGCGGGATATCTCGCGGCGCACCGGCAGGCCGGCGTGGCGGATGACCGACGCGCGCACGCCGCGCAGGCGAATACCCGGCGGCAAATAGACCCGCTGCACGAAGTGGCCCAACAGGCACACGGTCCGACCGGGCACGCGGTTGGCCTCGTGCAACGCCACCGGGATGCGAAGCATCCGGCCCGCGACTACGGCCGGGACGGACGTAAATCCGCCGAAGCCGACGATGATGTCGGGCCGCATCTGCCGCATCGCCCGCACGCTGAAAACAAAGCCGCGGGCTTGGGAGACGACAAAACGCAGGAAGGCTAACGGCTGCCAGGAGAAGCCGGTGCCCGGCACGGGCAGAAAGGTAAATTGCGGGTATTTTTCGATGAGACGCGCATCCACCTTCTTCTGGCTGATAAACAGCGTGACCGTATGCCCGCGGGCCGTGAGCCCCTCGGCGAGCGCAATGCCGGGCGTGAGATGGCCGCCCGTGCCACCACAAGTGATGATGATTTTTTTGCTCATGAAACGACTTCGTTGTATTCATCGTCGCCGACCGACAGGGCCGGATGCGACCAGCGCCGCTGGCTGTTGGCGAGAATGCCCAGCAGCAAGCCCATCAGCAGCAGATTCGACAGGCCGGCGCTGATGAACGGCAGGGACATTCCTTTGGTCGGGAACAAGCCCGTCACGACACCGAGATTGACGATGGCCTGCAGGCAAATGAGCAGCAGGCATCCGGTGACGAGAAGAAATTGAAACAGGTTTGGCGCCCGGCGCAGATGGACCAGCCCGGCGACGAACATGGTGGTGAACAGGAACACGACGCCGAGCGTGGCCCACAGGCCGAGCTCCTCGCCGATCACCGCGGCGATAAAGTCGTTGTTCGCCTCCGGTAGAAAGCTGTGCTGCTGGCGCCCATTGCCGAGGCCGACGCCGCTGGTGCCGCCGGCCGCGAAGGCCGCCTCCGATTGATACAACTGGTAGGTGCCGTGCTGTTTGTTGCCCTCGACATCGAGAAAAGCGACGAAACGGCCGAGCCGATTGGCGTTGTGCGCCATCGCCACGCCAAAAACCACCAACGCCAGAAGAATCGTGGGTACTATGAAACGCCATTTGGCCCCGGCGAGAAACAGCAGCGTCAGCCCGACGGTGAGGATGAGGGCCGCCGTGCCAAAATCGGGCTCTTTCAAAACCAGCGCCGCAAAGACGACGATGAGAGCGAGCGGGTAAAGAAAGCCGCGCTTGATTTCCCCGATCTTGGTCTGATTGAGCGCAACGTAATGCGCCAGACAGAAGACCATCGCGAGCTTGGCAAACTCCGAGACTTGCAACCGCAGCGGCCCGAAGCCAAGCCACCGCCGGCTGCCTTTGACCGCTACGCCCAGATGCGGCAGAAGCACGGCCGCCAGCAGCAGCAGCGCGAGCCCGCCGATCACCCAGACGTACCGGCGCAGATAGTCGAGGTTCACCC
>JBEKQH010000308.1:0-3401 GCA_049519915.1 Opitutaceae bacterium | reverse complement strand
CTACAACAAGATCGTCGATATCTGGACCGGCGCGACCGACAAGATTGCCAAGGAGGTTTTTGCCAAACTCGAAACCAACGAAGGCAAGACCGAGGTCAACCCGGTGTACATCATGATGGACTCCGGCGCGCGCGGCAACAAGCAGCAGGTTCGCCAGCTCTGCGGCACCCGCGGCCTGATGGCCAAGCCCTCCGGCGAAATCATCGAACGCCCGATTTTGTCCTCTTTCCGCGAGGGTCTCACCGTCCTCGAATACTTCATCTCCACGCACGGCGCGCGCAAGGGTCTGGCGGACACCGCCCTCAAGACCGCCGATGCCGGCTATCTCACCCGCAAGCTTTGCGATGTCGCCATGGATGTCGTCATCAGCGATGACGATTGCGGCACGCGCGACGGCATCTGGAAGAAAGCTATTTTCGAGGGCGACGACGAAATCGTCTCCCTGCGCGAGCGCATTGTCGGCCGTTGCGCGAGCGACGATATTTACAACCCGCTCAATCCGTCCGAGCTGCTCGTTGGTTCCGGCGACCTCATCACCGAGGAAATCGCCCACAAGATCGAGGATGCCGGTCTCGAACGGGTCAAGGTCATGTCGCCGCTCACGTCGACCGGCCGCATCGGCATCGACGCCAAGAGCTACGGCATCAATCTGGCCACCAACAAGCTCGCCAAGATCGGCGACTCCGTCGGGATCATCGCCGCGCAGTCCATCGGCGAGCCCGGCACGCAGCTCACCATGCGCACCTTCCATATCGGTGGTGTGGCCACCGGTGGCTACAAGACGCCTGAAATCCGCGTCCACGCCGCCGGCACCGTGCGCTACCGGGGTCTGCGCCTCGTGCAGACCGGCGACAATGCGAGCATCGTGCTCAACAAGACCGGCACCATCCAGATCCTCGACGCCGAAGAGAAGGAGCTTGAGACTTACAATATCGTGGTCGGCTCGTTCCTCCACGTCGGCGACGGTGAGAAAATTGAAAAAGGCGCCGTCCTCGCCCAATGGGATCCTTATAACGTGCCCGTGCTTTCCGAAAAGGGCGGCACGCTTGCTTTCAAGGATACGATCCCTGGCGTGACCGTGAAGCGCGAACTTGACGAGGCCACCGGCCACATCGCCACGGTGGTGATCGAGCACAAGGAAGATCTCAATCCACAGATCGAAATCCGCGACGAAAAGGGCAAGCCTCTCGCCGCTTACTCGATCCCGGTCGGCGCCCAGATCGCCGTCAATGAAGGCGACATTATCCAACCGGGTGCGTTGCTGGCCAAGACCCCGCGCCAGGCGTCCAAAACCAAGGATATCACCGGCGGTCTCCCGCGCGTCGCTGAGCTGTTCGAAGCGCGCCGCCCGAAGGATGCCGCCGAAATGGCCCGCATCGACGGCGTGGTATCGTTCGAAGGCACCGTTCGCGGCAAGCGCAAGCTCGTCGTGAAAAACGAAGAAACTGCGCAGGAAGAAGAGCATCTCATTCCGGCGGGCAAACACATCATTGTGCAACCCGGCGACGTCGTGCATAAAGGCCAGCACCTCACCGAAGGCTCGGCCGATCCGCACGAAATCCTTGAAATCCTCGGGCCCGCGGCGCTCTACGAATTCCTCATCGGCCAGGTGCAGGAAGTTTACCGCCTCCAGGGTGTGACGATCAACGACAAGCATATCGAAATCATCATCCGCCAGATGCTCCGCAAAGTCCGCATCACCGATCCGGGCGACAGCGAATATTTCTGGGGAGAGCAAATCGATCGCATTGCCTTCCTCGGCGACAACAAGCGTCTCGACGAAGCTGGCGGCAAACCCGCCGAAGCCGAGCCGATCCTGCTAGGCATCACCAAGGCCTCGCTCGAAACCGAGAGCTTCATCTCAGCCGCGTCTTTCCAGGAAACTACGCGCGTGCTTACCGACGCCGCCACGCTCGGCAAGGTGGACATGCTTAAGGGCTTCAAGGAAAACGTCATCATGGGCCATCTCATCCCTGCCGGCACCGGTCTGCCGTCCCACCGCAGGTTGCGCATTAGCCTGCCGTTCGGCGCCGATGTCCCCGTGGAAGAAGCCAAAGCCACCGAAACGGGCTGAGCAGCCCGTTTCGAACATCCAACATCCAATGTCCTAGTCAGACCAAGACTTGGACCTTGGATTCACGATAGGTCGGGCTTTATGCCCGGCTGGTTGGGCGTGTGGCAATAAAAGGCTTTATAGTCCAACGAGTTGCGTCCAGAATCTTCGGGACTTGGATCTTGGGTGTTGGATGTTCAAGGAGAGATCACTTCCGCCCGGCGGATTTTTCTTGTCTCTCTTCGAATCAGGTAGATCATTGTAATTCCTCCCGCCAAAAATCGTTTGTTGAGCCTAGCTCCGAATGATTTTATCGCCCGACCTTTACCGGTCGGGCGATTTTTTGACGTGGAGTAGGGCGGCGGAGAAAAAACTTCCGCGGACGGCGCTGATTAACGCGGAATAGCGAAGCAAAGAATCCCAAGATTCCATTTCGCTCGAATCTTGCTGCGGCGGTTTCAGCAAGGTGGCGATTCCGACTTTCTTTGCCCGACTCGAAATTTCCTTAAAATCTGTCTTTGCCAAACTGGAAAAAAAGTTGTCACCCAAAGTTTACCCAGCCTTTATTGACATAAATTTGCGATAGCGGCTACCTGTGCCCGTGTGTAATTCCAGCACATCATATTTGGGGGTCATGGCATCGAATTTTATCAATGCCCATTTTACTCCCTGTCTAATCCCATGAAAAACCGAATCCATCGCTTCCTTATCTGCAGTCTTCTTATTCTAGCCGCCACGGCCTTTCTTCGGGCACAAACACAGGTCGCCGTGCCGGTTTTGAACCCTTCCGGAGGCTTCGGTTATGCTCCGTATCCAGTTATGATGACCACCGTGACGCCCGGCGCCACCATTCGCTACACCATAAATGGCACTACACCGACAGAAACTAATGGCATTATCTATAACGGAAGCCCGGTAATTCTCAGCCAATCTGTCATCGTCGAGGCGATTGCCTATGAGAATGGATACGCGGACAGCGGCGTCGCGGTCGGCAATTATCATGTCAGCCAACCGATGGCTGGCGACCCGCCTTACTTCGACCCTCCGGCGGGTAATTATACCAGCGCGCAAACAGTGGCCATTTTTGATGGCCTGAGTCCATACGGCGCAAAGATCAACTATACCACCGACGGAACTACGCCGACTGAGACTCACGGCCAGCCCTATTTAGGGCCGCTTGCGGTTGGCGGTACCACAACCATCAACGCAATGGCCTATGGCGTGTACGGCTTTGCCGACAGCATAGTGGCGAGCGCAACCTATACTATCAGCACGCCGATTCCGACCCTGCCGCGAATCTATGGCTCGAACGGCAAACGACGGTAATCCAAAGAAAGAGTTTTTAGAA
>JBEKQH010000307.1:0-5405 GCA_049519915.1 Opitutaceae bacterium | reverse complement strand
TCCCGCCGCGCGGCTGTAGTTTAGTGGTAAAACCTCTGCCTTCCAAGCAGGTGTCGACGGTTCGATTCCGTCCAGCCGCACCACGCATCGCCCATGCGAAGCAGCGGTCTCCTTCGCTCCTTCGAGCGTTCCGCAGGCGCACGGTCGCCTTGCACGTCGAACATCGAACGTCCAATATCGATCGAAGCGCCGATGGTACCGCCGCGCGCTTCACCCCCACCCTCACCTGAATCTCATTCTCTTCGAATCTCATGAGATGACCGCGCCGTTGCCGCGGGCCGACCCGCGCGCGCGGCACTTGCTTGAGGTATTGCGCCGCCGGGAAGGCGACGCTTTCGATGCCGGCCTCGTCAACGGCCCGCGGGGCAAAGGCCGGCTCGAAAGGATTGCCGCGGAATCGCTCATGCTCTCTTTCGAATGGGGCGAGTCCCCGCCGGCGCTCGACCCGGTCGTCCTCCTGATCGGCCTGCCACGCCCGCAAACTGCGCGCAAGATCCTGCAGGAGGCCACCGCGCTTGGCGTCGGTGCGCTGTATTTTTTCAATGCGGAAAAAGCGGAACCCGGCTACGCGCGCAGCACCCTTTGGACCAGCGGTGAATGGCGGCGCCATCTGATCGCCGGCGCGGAGCAGGCTTTCTGCACCCGATTGCCCGAAGTCGCGTCCGGACTGTCCCTGGCCGCCGCCCTCGAAAATGCCCCGCCGGCGGCCAGCCGTCTCGCGCTCGACAACTATGAAGCATCGGCTCCGTTGGGTTCATGCCGGCTGCCGCCGGGCGCGGCCGTTGCGCTCGGGGTCGGATCTGAGCGCGGTTGGTCGGCGGACGAACGCGATTTTTTGCGGGCCAAGAACTTTTCTCTCGTGCACCTCGGCCCGCGCGTCTTGCGGACCGAGACCGCCGTCGTGGCCGCGGTGGCGCTGGTCAAAGCGAGACTCGGCCTCTTTTGAGAGGCGGCTCAAAAAACAGTCTGGCGGCCAAAGAACGCCGCGCTGGGCTGGCGCGCGCTTTTGCCGCCAAGACGCTTCAGGCAGACCCAGCCGGCGGGGGCGAGCTCCATTCCGCCCGGCAGCTCAAAAACCACCAGGGCTTCGGGGCGGGACGCCAGCCGGGCTTCCAGTCCGGCCCACATCCGCGAGGCCACGTCCGCAATGAGATCGTAGGGCGGGTCAATAAAAACCAAATCGGCCGCCGCGGCCGCCGGCCGCGCGACCCAGGCAAGCGCATCCGTCTGCTCGATTTCGCAGCCGGTCTTTTCACGTCGCAAACTTTTGCCCACCGCGGCGAGATTGGCCTGCAGACACGCCGCCGCTTTGGCGTTTTTTTCCACAAAGACGCCGCCCACCGCGCCCCGGCTGAGCGCTTCGAGTCCGTAGGCTCCGCTGCCGGCAAACAAGTCCCAAAACACCGCCCCCACGACCCGCGCGCCCAGACTCGAAAACACCGCCTGCCGCAACGCATCGGTGGCCGGCCGCACGGCGTCGCCCGTCGGCACACGCAGAGCGATGCCGCGCGCCGCGCCGCCGCTTATGCGCATCTTGAGCCTTCCGCTGGAATGGACTTCATAAGAATCAAGGCTTAAAGGAGGTCTTTGATGACAGAGCCGTCGGCCGAGTGCTTCAACAGAAAAGGCTGCGCGATTTGTGGCGGATGGAAACTTTGGCCCGTTTCCTACGTCTTTCGGCATGCGATCGAAGGAACATTGCAAATTTCTTAGAAACTCGTGTTCATTGCCTTAAAATACCTTGTCGACTTTGCCCGTAGCGGCCGCCGTTTACACGCCGCCGTCGGCCCAGCCGGCCGCGACCAAATGCCAGACTACAAGCCATGCGCCTGATCCGCCTTTTTGCCATTGCCGGCCTTGCGGTCGCCGCAGGAATGGCTTGCGCATACGGCGCCGAACAAAACGCTTGGCCCTTCTGGGTCGGCGAAAAGAATGCCGTGGGACCGGTGACGGCTTGGCAGAGCCTGGGTCAGTGCCCTCTATCCGCTTTTTGTCTATCGCGCCGGGCCCAACGGTTCGTTTTGGAGCGTGTTTTCCCTGATCAACTGCGCCCGTCCGCGCCCGGGCACGCCGGACAAGGAGCGCTCGTTCGATCTCTGGCCGTTCTATTTCTCTCGGCAGACGGGCGAACCGGCCTCGTCCTATCACGCCCTTTTTCCCGTCGTCGGCGCCGTTCAGGACCGCTTTTTCGGCATGGATGAATCGTCGTGGATTCTGTTTCCGCTCTACGGGCGGTTTGAAAAAAACCATGTCGTCACCACCACGGCGCCCTGGCCATTTTTGAGAGTCACCCAGGGCGAGGGAAACCACGGTTTCGGGCTCTGGCCGCTCTTCGGCTGGCGGGCCAAAGACGGGGCCTATCACGAACAATATTATCTCTGGCCATTCCTCTTCAAAAACGAGCGCGCCCTGTGGTCGCCGCAGCCCGAGGTGAAATCCGGCGTGCTGCCCTTCTTCTACCTTGAACGGGAGCCGGGCTCGATCAGTAAAAGTTATTTCTGGCCGTTTTTCGGTTATACCGACCGCACGGCGCCCTATCATTACCACGAGACGCGCTATTTCTGGCCGGCGCTGGTGCAAGGCCGCGGCGATGACCGTTATCTGAATCGCTGGGGTCCTTTTTACACCCATTCCATCGTCAAAGGCCGGGACAAGACCTGGGTGCTCTGGCCGCTCTGGCGGCAAACCTGCTGGGACGAAGCCGGCCTCGCGCAGACCAAAACCACCCTGCTGTATTTTCTCTACTGGTCGCTGACGGAGCGCAGCCCGGCCCACCCGCAATGGCCGCCTGCCCGCCGGACCAGCCTGTGGCCGCTTTTTACGCTTTGGGACAATGGGGCCGGGCGACGTCAGGTGCAGGTGCCCAGTCCGTTCGAGCCGTATTTTCCGACCAACGGCTCCATCCGCCTCGTTTATAACCCGCTGACCGCAGTGTACCGTTACGATCGGAGCGCGCCGGGGGCGGTCCGGCAGGATTTTCTTTTCAGCTTCGTCACCTATCAACGTGAACCCGGCCGGACCGAGTTCCATTTCGGGCCGTTTTTCAAGGTGCAACGGGCACCCGAGGCGGCCCGCATTTCCCTCTTGGGCGGCCTGCTCGGCCTGTCCCGCCACTCCGGCGGAACGGGCTGGCACCTGTTCGCATTCGATTTTTCGCCCAAAGCGGCTATTACTCAACTCACGTCGCGCTAACATGAAACAACTGAGCTCAGTTTTCGAAGGCATTGGGAGCGCCGTGTTGCTGACCGTGCGGGCGTTCACCATGCTGCCCGCCGCGCCGCGCATCATTCGGCGCGTCGTCGAGCAAACGTTCATCGGCGGCTACACCTCGCTGCCGATCGTTTCCGTCCTCAGCTTTTTCATCGGCGGCGTGCTCGCCTTGCAAGCGGGCATCAGCATGCAGGATATCGGCACCAAGGAACTGATCGGCACGCTCGTGGGCGAGTCGCTGGTCCGCGAGCTCGGTCCGGTGATGGTCGCTATCCTCGTCGCCGGCCGGGTCGGGTCGGCCATCACGGCGGAACTGGCCTCGATGAAGGTTTACAATGAAGTGGACGCCCTCGTGACCATGAATATCCCGCCCGAGCGCTTTCTCGTGCTCCCGCGTCTGCTCGCGGTGCTTTTGTTCATGCCGGTGCTGACGATGATCGGCATCGTCGTCGGCTGGATCGGAGGCGCCGTGGTCTGCAATTTTGTCAGCTTTATCAATATCGCGCCGGAGCAATATTTCCAAAGTCTGCGCCTTTATCTGACCGCGCAGCACATGTTCGACGGGCTGCTCAAAGCCGAGATTTTTGGTTTTTGCGTCGTCCTCATCGCCTGCACGATCGGCCTGCGGACCAGCGGCGGCCCGCGCGAGATCGGCAACTCCGTCACGCGCTCGGTCGTCACTTCGCTGATCACGATCATCGTGCTCGACTTTTTCCTCACCAAAGTCCTCGCCTGATGAAAGAATCCATTGTCGCCCGCCAACGCCAGGACCGCACGCCCGTGCCGGTGGAAATCGCCGGCCTGGGCAAAAACTACGGGGCCCAGACCGTGCTCGCCGACATCTCGCTCAGCGTCAAGCCCAACGAGATTTTTGTCATCATGGGTCCGAGCGGCTCCGGCAAGAGCGTGCTGCTGCGCCACATCGCCGGCCTGGAGACGCCGACCACCGGCACCGTGCGCATCGCCGGCCACGATCCCGCCCAACCGGAAACCCGGGCCCGGTTCGCCCTGGCCCTCGTTTTCCAGTCCGGCGCGCTCTTCAACTCGCTCAATGTTTACGAGAATCTTGCGCTCTATCCGCTCGAGCACCGGCTTTGTCCCAAGCGGCAGATCCGCGACCGCGTCATGCGCGCGCTGCAAATCCTCTCGCTCGAAACGGCCGCGCAAAAATTTCCCTCCGAGCTGTCCGGCGGCATGAAAAAACGCGTCGCCATCGCCCGCGCCCTCGTCATGGAGCCGCAGCTCCTGCTCTACGACGAACCCACCAGCGAACTCGACCCGGTCATGTCCGCCACCATCGGCGAAATCATCGCCACGCTGCGGCAGCAGATCCAGGTGACAAGCATCGTGGTCTCCCACGACCGCGACCTCACGCTCACCATCGCCGACCGCGTCGCCATTCTCATGCAGGGCAAGCTTCGCACCACCAGCACCCCCGACGGTTTGCGCGAAACCACGGACCCGATTGTCGCCGATTTTCTCAACCCGCAGATCGATTTAAAAAATCCCCGTTACAAGCAACTGGAGGTCACATCATGAACAACGCACAAATGACGGCCCGGATCGGCCTATTCTTCCTGGTAGGCGCCGTGCTCATCTGGATCACCTTCGAAGCGCTGCACAGCGGCGGCTTCCACCGCCACAACGGCTACGTGCTCACCGCCCGTTTCGACACGCTGAAAGAACTCAAGGTCGGCGACTCCGTGCGCATGGCCGGGGTGCAGATCGGCAGCGTCGAAGCGACCCGCTTCGTCACTCATCGCGCCGAGGCGGTCCTGCGCATCAATCCAGAAATCAAAATCGCGCGCGATGCCACCGCCACCATCGCCAGCGCCGGCCTGCTAGGCACGAACTACATCTCCTTCGATCTCGGCACCGTCGACGAATTCTATCCGCCCGACACCGAGGTCCAGACCAAGGCCAGCGCGGATCTCAACTCGGTCATGGCCGAAATCGGCGATCTTGGCCACAAGCTTGACGGCACGTTCTCCTCCATCAGCAGCATCACCCAGGGCCAGAATGGCCAGCCCGGCCTTTTCCAACGCCTGGACAAGCTCGTCGCCGACAACAGTGGAAAGCTCACGTCCACCCTTTCCAACCTCAACGAGATCACGACGAAGATCAACTCGGGCCAGGGCACCATCGGCCGCCTGGTCAACGACCCCAAGCTGCATGACGAGGTTTTGGCCACCGTC
>JBEKQH010000306.1:0-3452 GCA_049519915.1 Opitutaceae bacterium | reverse complement strand
CGGCATGGGCCTGCTCCACGGCGACGGCAATACCCGCCAGTGCATGGCCACCGCCGCCACCGCCTACAAGCAGTCGTTCGGCTTCGACGCGCCGCCTTTTACTTACGCCGATTTCGAGGAAAGCGACGTCATCGTGCTGTGGGGATCCAACCTCTGCATCGCGCATCCCATCATGTGGCAACGCGTGATGCGCAACCGCCACCGGCCCGAAATCATTGTGGTCGACCCGCGCCGGACCGAAACCGCGCAAGCCGCCACCCAACATTACGCGTTGCGTCCAAAGAGCGACCTTACCTTGCTCTACGGGCTCGCCCGCCGGCTCATCGCACGCGGCGCGGTAAAAAAGGAATTCGTCGAGGCCCATACCAGCGGCTACGAACAGTTCGCGTGTTTCGTGGAAGATTTCTCCGTGGAACGGGTCGGTGCCGAGACCGGGCTCACCCCCGGGCAACTGGAGAAATTTGCCGAGGCCATCGCGCGCGGCCAACGCGTTTCGTTCTGGTGGACGATGGGCGTGAACCAAGGGCACGAGGCCACCCGCACCGCCCAAGCCATCATCAATCTCGCGCTGATGACCGGCCACATCGGCCGGGCCGGAACCGGCGCCAATTCCATCACCGGCCAATGCAATGCGATGGGCTCGCGGCTGTATTCCAACACCACCGGCCTGCTGGGCGGACACGATTTCACGAACGCCGCCGACCGCGCAAAAGTCGCGAGGGTGCTCGGTCTCCGCAAAGAATGCATTCCAAGCGAGAACAGCCTCGCCTACGACCAGATCCTCGACGGCATTGCCGATGGAAAAATCCGCGGCTTGTGGGTCATTGCGACGAATCCCGCACACTCGTGGATTCACCAGGGCCGGGCGCGCGCGCTGCTCGAGAAACTCGATTTTCTCGTCGTGCAGGACCTCTACACGACGACCGAAACCGCCCAGGCGGCGCACCTTGTGCTGCCCGCGGCCGGATGGGGCGAAAAGGAAGGCACCTTCATCAACTCCGAGCGCCGCATCGGCCTCACGCGAAAAGTCGCGCGGGCGCCGGGCCAAGCGCTGAGCGATTTCGCGATCTTTCAACTCGTCGCACACTACTGGGGCTGCGGAGAGATGTTCAGGAAGTGGTCCTCGCCCGAGGCCGTGTTTCAACTCATGAAGGAACTCTCTCGCGGCCAGCCGTGCGACATCACCGGCATCCGCGACTACGCCCATCTCGAGCGATGCGGCGGCATTCAGTGGCCGCATCCGGAAGGTCCGTCCGGAAATCCTTCGACCGAACGGCGGCTTTTTGCCGATGGGAAATTCTTCACCGACGACCGGCGCGCTCGTTTCGTTTTCGATCCGCCGCGCCCGCCGCCCGAGCCGCCCGACCAGGATTTCCCCTTTCTGCTGCTCACCGGCCGCGGCACCTCCTCGCAATGGCACACCCAGACCCGCACCGCAAAGTCCGACGTGTTGCGCAAGCTTTACCCGGAAAAAATCTACGTCGAGATCCATCCCGACGACGCGGCTCGGCTCGGGATCGCCGGCGGCGGGGCCGTCGAAATCCGTTCGCGGCGGGGCGCCTTAACCGCCGCCGCCCTCATCACGGCGACGGTGCGTCCCGGCGAGATTTTTGTGCCGATGCACTATGTCGAGGCCAACCGGCTGACGCACTGGAGCGTCGACCCCCATTCGCGCCAGCCGGCCTACAAGGCCTGTGCCGTGGCGGTGAAAAAGACGAACCGCTGATGGTATTCAACCGCGGTTAAAAAGAAATCTGCGGTTTAAATGAGCATAAGTATCCGTCATATTTTTGTTTCGCCCGGCCACAATTTTTTTGGCCACCATGGCCAGCCTTCGGGTAAAAATCCTCTCCTGGAATTACCGATGGTTGAATGCGTGGCCGGCCGCGGCTTGCGCGGCGACCGGTTTTTCGACCACAAACCCGACTATAAAGGGCAAGTCACGCTTTTTGCCGTCGAGATTTTCGACGCCCTGCGGCGGGAGCTGGGCCTGACCGCGCCTTCGCCCGCCGTGTTTCGCCGCAACCTTATTACCGAGGGCGTCGACCTTTCTACCTTGATCGGCCAACGCTTCACCTTGCAGAGGATCGAGCTCGAAGGGGTCGAGGAATGCCGGCCCTGTTATTGGATGAATGAAGCCGTTGGACCGGGTGCCGAAGCCTGGCTGAACGGTCGGGGCGGTCTGCGTTGTCGCATCCTGAGCAGCGGCTACTTGCATAAGGAGGCGCGATGAACCGAGGAACTCGCCCGCTGAGCGGAGCGGTGCTGGCCGGAGGCGAATCCCGGCGGATGGGTCGTGACAAGGCGATGTTATGTTGGAAGGGAGAACCGCTTTGGCTCCGCCAGAAACGCGTGCTGCTTGAAAGCGGGGCCCGACCTGTAACCGTGGTCAGAAAACGCAGTCAACCCGCCCTCGGGGGGGAAGCGCGGCTTTTGTACGACACGGTTGACGACGCCGGGCCATTGGCCGGTCTTCACGCCGCGCTGTCGGCGTGCCCGACCGACCTCATCGCCGTCCTGGCGGTCGATATGCCCCAAATGGACGCCGCCTGGTTTCGCTGGCTGAGCGGCTTTTGCCGGCCGGGCCTTGGCGCCGCGGTGCGAATCCCGGCCGGTTTTGAGCCGCTCGCGGCGATTTATCCACGCGAAGCGCTGGCCACCGTGACCTCGCATCTGCGTTTGCCGGACCTGTCGCTGCAACATCTGGTCACAGCCTTGGTGCAGGCGCAGCGGATGGTCGGGGTTCCTTTGGCGGCAAGCGACCGTCACCGCCTGCTCAATTGGAACACACCGGATCGTTACGAATAAATCCAGGCTGAAATTTTTTCGGTCGGCCAGTTGTGTTAAGGGCGGCATCATGACATTCTACGCTTGGCTTGAGCCCTCCATAATCTCTGAGAAATGCGGCGAAAATGAGGGCCCGAGCACCGACGGCCGTTCCGTTTTTCCATGACTTCACCGACCCCTCCGTGCCACGTCGTTCACAACGTCGAGCGCCAGCGCTTTGAAACCGAGGTGGAGGGGCAGCTCGCCTTTGCCAGCTACGTCCGCGAGGGCCCTCGTGTCGTCTTTGACCATACCTACGTCCCCGACGCGCTGCGCGGGAGGGGCATGGCCGCCACCGTGACCCGGGCGGCGTTGGATGAGGCGCGCCGACAGCGTTGGACGATTGTCCCGCGCTGCTCGTTCGTCGCCGGCTTCATCGAGCGAAACGCCGAATTTGCCGCGCTCGTGGATCGGACAGAGCCCTCCACCGAACCGTGAGCGTGGCCGACGGCATCGAAGATTTTGTCCCCGGCCGGCCCCAGTGGTGGCAGTGGCTGACGGTGCTTTCGCTCGATGCTCCCGCCGTGGCCGTGTCGTGGCAGTGGCTCCTGGCGCGCGGTGCGCACGCCCCGCTGGCGTGGCACCACGCCTTCATCCTCGGCACTGCCGCTTGGCTCGTTTACGCG
>JBEKQH010000305.1:0-4579 GCA_049519915.1 Opitutaceae bacterium | reverse complement strand
GCCGGCGGGCTCATCGTTCTCGCCGTGCTGGCCGCTTATCACAACAGCTTTTCCGGGCCGTTCGTCTTCGATGACACCGATTCGATTACAAAGAATCCGACAATCTCGCATCTCTGGCCGATCTGGCAGGCCTTGACTCCCCCGCACAAGGTATTGAGCGATAGCGGGCTGTCTGTGGCCGGCCGGCCGATCGTCAATCTTTCGCTGGCGGTCAATTATGCCGTTGGCGGGCTCGCGGTGCAGGGCTATCATGGGCTGAACCTGGCCGTTCATATTCTCGCCAGCTTGGTCTTGTTCGGAGTGGTCCGGCGCACCCTCCTTCGCCAAGGCTACGGAGGGCGGTCACTCGTTTCGCGCCTGGTGGCGCGAAAATCTGAAGCCTCAGATCTCAGATCTGAGATGTTGGAGTCAACCTGGTTGGCTCTAGCCGTGGCACTGCTGTGGGCACTGCACCCGTTGCAGACCGAGTCGGTGACCTATGTCGTACAGCGCGCGGAGTCGTTGATGGGGCTGTTTTATCTGCTGACGCTGTATTGTTTCATCCGCGGTGCGGAGGGCAGAACTGAAGAAGCCAGATGCCAGATCCCGGAAGCCAGCATTCAGAAACAATCCGGCCTCCGGGATCCGGCCTCTGCCCGCTGGCTTTTGGCCTCTGTTTTTTTCTGCTTCCTCGGCATGGCGAGCAAGGAGGTGATGGTTTCGGCGCCGCTGATGGTGCTGCTCTATGACCGCACTTTCGTCGCCGGAAATTTTCGAACGGCATGGCGGCAACGATGGCGGCTTTATTTGGGCCTGGCCGCCACCTGGCTTTTACTCGGATATTTGGTTGTCGGCACGCAGGGCCGTGGCGGTTCGGCAGGATTTGGCGCCGGCATCACCTGGTGGTCGTATGCCCTGACGCAGTTCCGGGCCATCGTCCATTATTTGCGGCTTTCGCTGTGGCCGAGTCCCTTGGTCTTCGATTACGGGACAACCTTGGCCACGCAGGCGTCAGCGATCGTGCCGTATGCCGCGATCGTGATCTTGTTGGTGGCGGGAACCGTCTTTGCGCTCTGGGGGCGGACGGAGATAGGTTTTCTGGGCGCATGGTTTTTCGCGATTCTGGCCCCCAGCTCCAGCGTGGTGCCGGTGGTGACAGAAACCATGGCCGAACACCGGATGTACCTTCCCTTGGCCGCATTGGTCGTATGGGTCGTATTGGGCTTATATCGATTGCTGGGACGGCGCAGCGCAGTCATTTTTTTGGCGCTGGCGGCGGGACTGGGATGGGCGACGATACAACGCAACAAAGTTTATCGGGATGAAGAGGCCCTCTGGAGCGACACCGTGGCCAAGTGCCCGGGGAATGCGCGCGCATTCTACAATCTGGGATGTGCTTTGGGGGAGAGGCAAGATCGGCTGCCTGAGGCAATCGTTGCCTACGAAACGGCCCTGCGGATCGATCCTAATTACGCCTTGGCCCACAATAACCTCGGCAATGCCCTGGCTCAATCTGGCCGCCTGTCCGACGCCATCGTCCAGTTTGTGGCCGCCCTGCGGATTGACCCTGATTGCGCAGATGCACATACCAATTTCGGCAACGTCCTGTCGTCAATGCCGGAACGCTTGCCCGACGCCATTGCCCAGTATGAAGAGGCGCTGCGGATCAAACCGGATTTTGCCGAAGCACACTGTAATCTTGGCACAGCCTTGCTCAGCGTTCCGGGACGTTTGTCCGACGCCAGGGTGGAGTTTGAAACAGCGCTGCGGATCAACCCTGATCTGGCGCAGGCCCGAGCCATACTGGACCAATTGCGGAATTCAGGCGGACCTAAAGGCCGCTGAAAAGGGTCAGGTTTCTCGAGGTTAAATTTCGAGCCAAAAATTGCGCGACAGCTCTGGGATATGCGGGGCCGTCAATCGGCGTTGCCAATGACGTTCTGGCCGACGATTCCGAAGTGTTTCGCCGCGGCCAGCAGATGCACATCGTTCGAATATATAATTTGCAACCCGGATTCAGCCGCGGCGGCCAAGTGTAGGGCATCGGCGGCGCGGAGGAATACCGCGGCCGGAAGCCGTGCATAGACCTCGCCAATTCGTGCAAAAGTCTCCGGTCCTTGCGGAAGCCAGTGGAAAGCCCCCGCTTTATCGTGGGTCCGGATTTGGAGGAGCAAGGCGGCGTAGGCGGCGGGTCGGATCGCCCCTTCGCGCAGCTTGCGGTGAAAGGCCGCGATCATTTCCGCCTGGCCGTGCGCGGCGCAGGTTATGTTATCCCTCGCGGCGAGCGCGCGAACGGCCTCCCATCCGGCATCCTCAAAATAAAGCCGGACCAGATAACTGGTATCGAAATAGATCACGTCACTTCGTGGTTGCGCTCATCGCTGATCAATCGCGTGGAATCCGTCCCGCCGCGGAGATGCTGGCGTTGGGCGAGAAAGGCGCGGGTGAATCTCGGCTTGGAAAAAAACGGTTTGGCCGGCAGGGGCTTGGTCGGAACAATCTTGGCGACCAAGCGGCCGCGTTCGGTTACATGAACTTCGCCCGTCGCCGCGCATCGGATCCAACGCCCGGTCGCCTCATGGAGTTCCCGAATGGAGATCGTCTTCATGTGACTCAATGTGTCACATTTCGACGATCCGGTCAAGGGAAGGCTCGATTTTTCAATACAACACATTTCGATCTAAGCTGCGGTATTGTATAGCTTCCAATAAATGAGGGGCTTCGATCGTCTCCGCGCTGGCGAGGTCGGCAATGGTGCGGGCGACTTTGAGGATACGGTCGTAGGCGCGGGCGGAAAGCGAAAGCTGTTCCATCGCCTGCTGCAATAGGTCGCCGAGCGTCGAGTCCAGCGCGCAATGTTTGCGCAGCTGGGTCTGTGTCATGCGGGCGTTGCAAGGGACCTTGGTCCCGGCAAAGCGCGTGCGTTGGCGGTCGCGGGCGGCTTGCACCCGGGCCCGGAGGGCGGAGGAGGGCTCGCCGGGTTTTTCCGCGCGCAGTTCGGTCAGCGAGAGGGCGGGCGCCTCGATGTGCAGGTCGATGCGGTCGAGCAACGGACCGCTGATGCGCGCACGGTAGCGCTGGATTTGCACGGGCGAGCAGCGACAGGAATGCCGGACATCGCCCAGATAGCCGCAGGGGCAGGGGTTCATCGCCGCCACCAGCATGAAGCTGCAAGGCAGGGTGACTTTGCCCGCGCTGCGCGAAATGGAGACCTGGCCGTCTTCGAGCGGCTGGCGCAGCACCTCCAGCGCGGAACGTTTAAATTCCGGCAGTTCGTCGAGAAAGAGGACGCCGTGGTGTGCCAGCGAGATTTCGCCCGGTCCGGGAATGGTGCCGCCGCCGAGCAAGCCGATATCGGAAATGGTATGGTGGGGTGTGCGGAAGGGCGGTGTGAGCCAGGGCAGCGGGCCGCCGAGGGTGGCGCCCGCCGCCGAATGGATGCTGAGCACCTCGAGGAATTCTCCCGCGCCGGGCGGGCCGATCATCATCAAGTTGTGCGCTCCGGCCACGGCAACTTCGACCGCACGCCGCAGCGCCGGCTGTCCCTTGATCTCGGAGAAATCGAGCACATCGGCCACCGGCGCCGCGCGTAGGGCGGCCGGGCCGGAGGGCAGGGGCGCGAGGACGATTTCGCCGCGAAGAAAGCGGGCGGCGCGGTCCAGCGAGTCGACCGGGTAAACGTCGAGACCCTCGACCAACGCGGCTTCGGGGGCGGACGCAGGCGGGAGCAGCAGGCCGCGTTTGCCGAGTTTGCGCGCGAGCCGGGCCACGGCCAGGGCGCCGCGCACCGGCCGGGTCGCGCCGGACAGGCTGAGTTCGCCGGCGACAAGGAAATCGTCTAGGGCGGACGTCTTCACCTGGCCGGTGGATACGAGCAGCCCGAGTGCGATAGGCAGGTCGTACAAAGGGCCTTCTTTGCGCAAATGGCCGGGCGCCAGATTGACGGTGGTGCGGGTGCGGGTCGGAAAAAAGCCGGAATTCACGAGCGCGGAGGCGACGCGGTCTTCGCTCTCTTTTACCGCCGCATCGGGCAGGCCGACCAGGATGAGCTGCGGATCGCCGGATTCCCCCGTGTTTACTTCGACGTGGACCAACTCGGCGTCGATGCCTTGGAGTGCGGCGGAGGAAAGAGTGGCGAGCATGCGGCGTGTACGCCCAGTCTATCATGATTTTGCCCGCGCCCCGCCCTTTTTTTAAGGGCGTCGTTTCAAACCGGCTCGGTCCGGTTTGAAACAATTCCGTTCGCCAGTCGTTCCTTGATCACGGCTAGATTGCGCTCAACGGCTTCCACGTAAGGGTTTGGGCCCCGCGGGAAGGGCTTGGCCAGATAGCGGTAGACGCCCCCGTATTCCGTTTTTAGTTTCGGCAGGACGGTGCTGCGCCAAAAGTCCGGCGTGCGCTCAACCAGGTCGGCGGCCGATAGGTATTCGCGCTGTCCAGGCGGGACGTTGGCGAACGCATCGGCCTCGTGAAACTCGGCGAAGAGCACCTCCAGCTTGTCCGGATAGTCGGGGGTGGCCATTTGGGCGAGATAGTCGGCGGTGGCAAGGGTGCAGCCGACCAGGCGCTCCACTTCGGAATTGAAATGCAATCGTTTGAT
>JBEKQH010000304.1:0-3486 GCA_049519915.1 Opitutaceae bacterium | reverse complement strand
ATATTCGACCTTTAGCGTTCGCAGCGGGCGGCGTTTTCCTGCTTTTCCTTCCGAGGGGGAAATGATTGTCTGCCCGCATCCATTTATGAAAAAACTGCTCATGTTCTTGACCCTGGCTGGCCTGCTCTCGTTTTTGACGGCCTGCGCCACCGGTCCCAGCTACAAGACGGTCGTCGATTCTTTTCCGCCGCTCGCGGCTGAGGCCGGTCGCATCTTCGTTTATCGCGACGCCATTTATAATCCCAGCAAGATGCCGGCCATTCTGCTCAATGGCGCGCAGATCGGCCTTTCCAGGGCCCAGGGATTTATCTACGTCGACCGGCCCGCGGGCGATTATAAGGTCGAACTCGCCGGCGAAAACGCCCCTCCGGCCGCCTTCACGCTCGCCCATGGCCAAACCGTTTATGTGCGCATCGGCCTGCACTCCACCCTTGCCGGCAACCATCAATACCCGGAAGTCGTCGACGACTCCGTCGCGCTCCGCGAAATCGTTTCCTGCAAATATACCGGCGAAACGCCGAAGTAAGCCGGCCCGTGTTCCCGCAGATCCGGATCGACCTCACCCTTTCTTCCGTAAAGGCTGGCCGCCGTCATGCCGGTCACCCGCGGTCAAATCATCGCCCGAGGGCTCTCCCATCGCTGCCCAAATTGCGGCGCCCAAACGTTATTTAAGGAGGGCGCCTATTTTAAGATCGATGAACGATGCGCCCGTTGCGGATTGAGGTTCGACCGCGGAGACGGGTTTTTTCTTGGGCCGTTTGTGATCAATTACGGAGTCATCGCGTTCGGTTTCGTCCTGCCCATTTTGTTTCTCTATGCCATGGGCGTGCTTAAGCCGGTCGCGGCGATCGCAACGTCCGCAACCGGCGCCGTCCTTCTTCCCGTTCTGCTGTATCGCCTCTCCTGGAGTTGGTGGCTGATGGCCTATTTCTATTTTTTGCCTCAAAAACTGCCCGACAACCGGGATGCGCTGCGCGAAGACGAAGAGGAATAAAAACGGATTTGAAAACGTGGGGTCCAGGGAACTTTCAACCGATGAGCAGGAGTCTTATCGGATTATGAAAACACTCTTTATCGGTCTCACTATGCTGGTCGTCGGCTTGTTGGTCGGAATTGCCTTCATGAAATTCGAAAGATCCCGCACGAGGCCGGTCGCGCCACCGGCCGGCCTTTTTGTTCCGCCCGCCGTTCCCGATTCCGTCTCTCCCGGCACCGACGATTCCGATCCCTTCACCCAAATACGCCGGATGCAGGAACAAATCGACCGCATGATGAATCAGTCCATCCAACGATTTCGCAACGATCCGCGGTTCAATGGATTCACCGACACTCCCGGCTATTCGCTCTCGCTCGATCTGCGCGAATTTAAAGATCGGTTTGAAATTCATGCCGCGCTGCCCGATGCCAAGGATGCCGATATCCACGTGAAATTGTCGGACGACCGGACGCTCAGCGTCGAGGTCGGTCAAAAGACCGACGAAAAGACCCAGCAGGGTTCGGCCTCGACCACCACGGAAGAATGGGGAAACTATACGCAAACGATCCAGCTTCCATCAGCGGTGCAAGCGAACAAGTTGAAGGTCGATCATCGGGATCACGAGCTTGTGATCATCCTGCCTAAAGCATAAAGGCGAGGCCGTCGGTCAAAGTCCGACCGTCTCCCAGGTTCAAGGCGGGTTTGACCCAGGTCGGTTTACCGCCAAGGTACCGGCAGGCTCACGGGACCGCCTCCTTTTCCAATGGTCAACCCCAACGACCGCGAACACGACCGTCGCAGCGAAGATTCGTTTTTTGGCCGGTGTCGCCGCCGGCTGGCGTCGATCGATCTGCGCGACCAGTGGTGGAACTTGTTGAATTTTTTGGAGGCGCGACGACGGTTGCGCTGGACGATCTTCGGCGGACTGGCCGGGTTCGTCCTCTTGGGGACCTTGGGGACCTGGTTTTATTCGTGGTGGCGCGATCAGACCGCCGTCAGCATGGCCCGGCAATGGCTGGCCGCGGGTCGGCTCGACCATGCCGCCACGGCCGTGCAGGAGGCATTGGCAACGGCGCCGGAGCGCCCGGAAGCCTGGGCGGTGGCGGCCGACTTCGCCGTGCGCGCCGGCAAGAAATCCGAGGCCGTGAATTATGCCCGTCACGCGGCGATGATGGATCCCGGAAACCAGGAACGCGCGCTGATCTGGGCGGCCGACGCCGTATTGGCCGACCAGCCCGACGAAGCGAATCGCGCCCTCGCCACGCTCCCGGCCGTCGCGCTGGAAAATTCCGCTTACGGTCAGCGTATTATGGGCGAACTCGCCCGCCGAAAGGGCGACCTGGTCGCTGCCCGCGCCCATTTTTTGTCCGCCTGTCATCTCGAGGGCTCGCTCGCGATCGATGAGGTCCCGCTCGGGACCGTTTTGCTCAGCGCCGCCGACCCGGCCGACCGGCGGCGCGGCATCGCCCTGCTGGGAAAATGGACCGCCGACTCCGCTTGGGGAGCGCAATCGTTGCGCACGCTGCTCGCCGACGCTTTGCGGCGCGACGATCGGACCGCCATGCGCCAATGGGCCGACGCGCTGCGGATCCGTCCCGACTGCACGGTAGGCGACATGCCGAACTGCCTGCTCGCGTTGTCGAAGACAGACGAAGCCCATTTTGCCGACGAACTCGCCGCGCTGGAAAAATCCTATG
Organism: Opitutaceae bacterium; assembly: GCA_049519915.1. Taxonomy (GTDB): domain Bacteria; phylum Verrucomicrobiota; class Verrucomicrobiia; order Opitutales; family Opitutaceae; genus DASRHD01. Next base: position 813 of record JBEKQH010000304.1, on the reverse strand, counting down.
CCGCGACCAGTCCAAACGCTGCGGCGGAGTTTATCGGCTGGCTCAACGGTATCGGGCGCACCGCCGAGGCCTTGCACTGGGTCCAGACCCTGCCGCGCGAGGTAGCCCAACACCCGCCCGTGGCGGTGGCCGCCGCCGAAGCGCTGCGGTTGTCAGGCCAATGGGCCCGACTGGACGCCTGGACCAAGGACGGCGATTGGAAGAGCGGCCAGCTTGAATTCTTACGCTGGCTCTACGCGTTGGAGGCGAGCCGAAAACTCGGCCAAAACGCCCGGGCCGCCGACCTATGGCACACCTTGCAAAATCACGCCCAGCTCAACGGCGTCCATGCCCTCTTTTCGGCCGACACGCTCTATACGTGGGGCTGGCACGACGACGCGTTGTCGCTGCTTTGGCTCGCCGCCGATCAACCCGGCGTGGCCCTGCAGGCCCTGGGGACTCTGGCGCGGCACTATCAGATCCAGCGGGACGCCGAAGGACAATATCGGGCCTTCCACCGTCTTTACGCATTGCGGCCGCAGAATCCGGACATCGGCAATAATTTCGCCTTCTTCGCGGCGTTGACGGGCAATGACGACAATCTCGTCGATCAGATCGTGCGGGCCAACCACAGCCGTTTTCCGGATAACCTGAATTACCTTTGCACTTACGCGTTCGTCCTTCACGTCCAGAATCGCAACGCCGAAGCGATCGCCCTGCTCAAGCCGGTGGCGTCCGAATGGAAAAAATCGCCGACGCTCGCCTTTGCCTACGGCCTCGCCTTGGCCGGCGCCGAACAGAAGGCGGAGGCGCGCACCGTCTTGGCTTCGGTCG
>JBEKQH010000303.1:0-5166 GCA_049519915.1 Opitutaceae bacterium | reverse complement strand
AGATCAACCACTGGATGGCGGCCCGTCAGCGCGAGCGTTTCGCGGAATTCCGCGGAGTAGTTAGCAGTTCGGAATTAGTAGTTGGGCCCGATCGCAGAGCAGTTGGTAGTTAGTAATTGGTATTTAGTCCCAAGCCCAACCACTCGATCACGGCAGTTCAGCACCAACGACTAACTACCAATTACCAACTACGCATCCCACCCCAAGCTCCAAACGTGAATACTCAATTTCAAACTTCCAGCTGGGCTTCCCTAACTTGGGAAGAGATCGCGGGCCTGCCGGCGCAGGGCTGCGACAGCGCGATCTTGCCCGTCGGCGCGACCGAGCAGCACGGCCCGCATCTGGGCACCGGCATGGATTCCGCGCTGGCGGAAAAATTGTGCGCCGACGTGGGCGCGCGCACGGGCGTGCCGGTGCTGCCTTTGCTGCCTTACGGCTGCTCGCTCGGACATTCGCACCGCTGGCCCGGCACGCTGGCGCTCAGTCCCCAGACGCTCATGGCCCTCGTGGGCGAAATCGGCGACTGGCTGAAGGCGGCCGGATTTCGCCGCCTCTTTATCGTCAATTCCCACGTGACCAACGCCGCGCCGTTGCGTTGCGCGCTCGAAATCCTGCGCGGCCGCTACGACGATTTCATGGTCACGGTGATCAACACCGCCACCCTCAGCCCGCGCGTGGCGCGGGCTTTCTCCGCCGATGCCGCCGACTGGCACGCCAATGCCGCCGAGACGTCCCTCATGCTGGCCATCGCGCCCGCCTTGGTGAGGCGCAGAAAAATCAAAAAGGCCGACGATCCCGATCGCACCGCCGGACTGGTCTTTTCCCATCCGGTCAACCGCACAAGCTCGAACGGCGTGACCGGCCACCCAAGTCGCGCGACCGCCGCGCAGGGTCGGCGGCTTTTTCGATGGATGGCGGCCGATCTCGCCGATCTCGTCCGCCGCGGCCGCCGCGAAGTCCCGCCGCTCGGCGCGTCATATTTTCAAACCGCCGAGCGGCGGAGCAGTTAGTATTTGGTAGTTAGTACGGACGCAAGCGTCAGATCCAACCCACCACTACCTCCAAAACGACCAACGACCAATTTCCAACTACAAACTACCTATACATGAAATCCGACACCGACCTCCTAAAAATCAAATCCGACCTCATGGCCAAGGGCGTCAAATATTGCGTCGGCGCCTACGTGGACCTCCATGGCGTGCCGAAAGGCAAGTTCGTCCCCATCGAACATTTTTCCCATTTCGCCCACGGCTCCGAGCTCTACACGGGGTATGCGCTCGACGGGCTCGGCCAGAAACCAAACGACGATGAAATCGCATCGCTGCCGGATCTCGACGCGATCACGCTCCTGCCGTGGCGTCCCGAGGTGGCATGGATGCCGGCCGACAACACCTTCCATGGCCAGCCCTATGACATCAACACCCGCGTCGCGCTGAAAAAAGTCCTGGCCGATGCCGCTTCGCTGGGTTTCGGCTTCAACCTCGGGATCGAGTGCGAAGTGTTCGTCGTAAAACTCGACGATCAGGGCCGCCTGCAGATCCCAAACGCCGACGACAATCTCGTGAAAAGCTGCTACGATGTGAAGCGGTTTTTCGACCGGTTCGCCTGGCTCGACAAGATGGCCACGACGATCGACGCGCTCGGCTGGGACCTTTCCCTTTCCCGACAAGACCGGCAACGGCGCGCACTTCAACATGTCGCTCTGCGACCTGAAGACCGGAAAGAACGTCTTTGCCTGTGACCCGAAGGACGACCCGCGCGGCCTCGGATTGACCCCCCTCGCGTATTCGTTCATCGCCGGCATCCTGCGCCATGGCCGCGCCCTCTGCGCGGCATTCGCGCCGACGGTCAACAGCTACAAACGCCTCGTCCGCCGCGGCCTGATGTCGTATTATTCATGGGCTCCCGTCTTCAATTCGTTCGGGACGAACAACCGCACCAACTCCGTCCGCGTGCCCATGGGTGGCGGGCGATGCGAGAGCCGCAACGCCGATTCGTCCTGCAATCCTTATCTGGCCGCCACGCTCGCGCTGGCCGCCGGCCTTGAAGGCATCCGCGAGAAACTCGATCCCGGCCACCCGCAGGAGGACAATCTCTACGAGCTGTCCGAAGCGGAACTTGCCGCACGCGGCATCACCTACCTGCCCCGCAACCTGGAGGAGGCGGTCGAGGCCTTCGCGGCCGATCCTTTTGTCACCCGGACTCTCGGCCCGGGCCTGCGCGACGAATTCATCGCCTATAAGAACGAGGAGTGGCGCACCTACCACCAACAAGTCAGCGCCTGGGAGATCGCCCAATATGCCCGCTTATTCTAATAATCGTTCTCGTTCTCGTAATCGTTCTCCTTCTCGATCCAATGCTTCCGAGAGAACGAGAATGATTATGAGAACGAGAACGATTCGGTTTATCCCCAAAATTCCATGATCTTTCAGCAACTTGATAAGCTTTCCGGACCGGAAAGCCCATTCTTTCGCTCGCCTGGAGAGGCCCGGTCTGGCACAGAAGGGCGCATGACCGGCCCCAAGCTTAAACCCGACAAAACCGTCCGCTTCAGCGTCTCCCTGCCTGAAAGCCTGCTCGAGGAACTGGACCAAATGGTCGCCCGCCGCGGTTATCAGAGCCGCTCGCACGCCGTCGCCACCCTCGCCCGCGATGGCTTGGTGGAATTTGCCAGCCAGACCGGCAACGGTTCGGTCGCAGGCACGATCAGCCTGGTTTACGACTACCGAAAGCAAGGCCTGCAAGCGCGTTTGGCCGCCATTCAGCACAAGTATTACCTGCTGGTTGTGACCAGCATGCATGTCCATCTGGAGCACCATAACTACCTCGAAGTCCTGCTGGTGCAGGGTCCGGCCGATGAACTTCGCCAACTCACCGACGAACTGGTCACCTGCCGCGGCGTAAAAAACGGCAAGCTTAACCTCACGGCCGCGGCTATCCCGCCGCTGCTCTAGCGGCGCGGAACGCCGCTAGAGCAGCGGTCAGTGGGTAGTTCGTAATTAGTAGTTGGTAGTTAGTAGTTGGTAGTTGGTCTCGATCAAAAACTTGCCTGCGGTGGGCCTGCCTTCCCCAAGCCATTTCGACAGGCTCCCCTCGGCACGCTCGGAGCCTGAACCCGTCGAACGGCAAGGCCCCGAACAAGTCGCGGAGCCCCGCACCCACTACCAAATCCGAACTACTAACTACGCCGCGCGTTATGCGCGCGGTTGGCATTGTTCTTGCAGTAACACAAAATCGACATTTTGTAATACTTCCGGTGCCAGCCACTCCCAACCGTGAACCGAAAACCGTGAACTCCGAACGTCCCTTTCTCTATACCAAGACCCTGACCCACGCGGGTCTGTGGTCGGCGGTCGTTTCCCGAGGGAAGATCCTCCGCCTGACCGACCTGGAAGGCGGGGCCAATGTCGGCCTGCTGCTCTTCAACGCGGACCTCACCGTCGAGCGCTACAACATGCCCGACACGCTGAAGGGCCAGCACATCTTTCACCTCCGCCATCCCTATTGCCTGCATTCCGACATGGGCCGCCTGCTGGCCTCGATCACGGCCGATACCGTCGGCTGGCACGACACCGTCTGCGGCTGCTCCGACGCCAAGCTCGTCGCCGAAAAATACGGCGTGAACACCTATCAAATGGCGCGGAACGAATTTTACCGCAATGGCCGCGAAGGCTTTCTCATCGAGCTTGCCAAATGGGGGCTCGGACCGCGCGATCTCGGGCCGAACGTCAACGTCTTCAGCAAGGTCGTGGCCGACGAGGCCGGGCGTCTCACCTTTGTCTCCCAGCACTCGAAAGCCGGCGATCACGTCGATCTGCGCTTCGAGATGAACACGCTCGTGGTCCTCAATACCTGCCAGCATCCGCTCGATCCCGATCCCCGCTATCACCCGCGTTCCGTCCGGCTCGAGGTCTTTCGCACCCCGCCGCCCGCCGCCGACGATCCCTGCCGGTGCGCCCGGCCCGAGAACGAACGCGCCTTCATTAACACGGAGGCGTATCATGCGCTGCGCGGGTAGCCGCCGCGGCTACCCGCGAACGCTGAACGTCGAACTCCGAACTTCGAAGTCCAAACGACCCATTGCCAGCAATCGATCATACTTCGACGTTCGGAGTTGCCTCCGAACTCCCCGCGTTGCGCTCCAAACGACCCACTCCCACCTTCCAACCTTGAACCCGGAACCTTGAACATGGAATTTTTGAAATCTAGCTCCCTCGATCCCGCCCGGGCCGTCTATCGTAAAGTCGTCGAGGCGGGCGATCATTGGTCGCACGAAATCAAAAAGGGACAGGTGTTCCGCATCGTCGACCTCGAAGGCAACCAGGCCGCCGACACGCTTTTTTACGATGCGCACGATCCCACCAGCCGCTACAGCGCGAGCGATACCGTCCGGCACCAGGCCGCGCTCTATCTTTCCACCGGCACCCGACTCATGTCCACCACCGGCGACGTCCTGCTCACCATTGTCGCCGACACCTGCGGACGGCACGACACGCTTGGCGGCGCCTGCTCGCGCGAGAGCAACACCATGCGTTACGCCCTCGACAAGGACTACATGCACGCCTGCCGCGACAGCTTCATCCGCGGCGCGCAAGAATGCGGCTGCCGCCTCGGCAAGCGCGACCTCACCTGCAACATAAATTTTTTCATGAACGTGCCCGTCACGCCCGACGGCCGGCTCACGTTTGCGGACGGCGTTTCGGGCGGCGGAAAATACGTCGAACTCCGCGCCGAGCGCGACGTCATCGGCCTGATTTCAAATTGCCCGCAACTGAACAATCCCTGCAACGCCTACAATCCGACGCCGATCGAGGTTCTGATCTGGCCGGCGTCCGCGCCGGCGTAGTTGGTAATTTGCAGTTGGCAATTAGGAATTTTAAATTCGCAGTTGATCATGAAATCATGCCACTTCCTTGCTCAGCGAACGGAGATATGCATTCAGCGCGGGCAACAATTCGCTCAGCACAGCTTGCAACGGTTGTTTTTTTTCATTCACCAGCAAGCCGCGCTTATCGGCTCGCCGCAAAAAGTGCCTGACCTCATAGAGCGAGCCACGTGCCATCCGGACAAAACGTTGGTTATCCACCGGAGACGCGCGGCCATAACCCTCGGCAATATTTGCGCCGACACTATCGGCTGCCCGCGTCAGCTGGTATCCAATGGTGC
>JBEKQH010000302.1:0-3512 GCA_049519915.1 Opitutaceae bacterium | reverse complement strand
AGCGCGGGTTCGTAAGCCTGGGCCCGCTCCATGTTGCTTACCGCCGCCTTGAGCGCCGTGAGCTTCGCGCGCAGGTCTTCGCGCGATTTGTCCCAGGCCCGGATAATGTATTGCAGCCGGTACGGTGAATTCTCGCCGTTGCTGTAGCGGGCGATCTTCGCCGCCTTGGTCTTCATCGCAGCCAGCAGCTTCACTTTCCGCAGGCTTTCGTAATCGCCCTCGACGCGGGTCAGTTCCTTTTGCTCGCGCTCGATCAACCGCTCCACATCCACCGGATCGATGTTGACCGTAAGGGCGTAGTCCCGAAATCCGAGCTTCGTCAGCAGATACGCCAGGCTCGGCCGCGTATGCTTGGGCAGGGATTTTAGCGCGAGCATACCGTGGTAGTAGCAATCATGGTAAAAGCCGGTGTCCGGCTTTTCCAACGGGCGGCATTCGCCATGCCAGCAGTTCTCCTGAATCGACTTCTCCGGGTCGAAAAATTCCAGAGGATCGGTGATCTTCTGCTCAGGCAGTGAGGGATTGAGGAATTCCAAATAGTGCTGGAAGTGATCGGCGTCCGTCATCGGATGCACGCCACCGCCGCCAGTCCCAAACAGCGCATTCACGAAGAGCCCGAGCTGGTGAAATTCCTCCTGGTAGGCGCTGAGAAGCGCGCTCGTCGAAAGTCGGCCCCGGCGCACGCCAAAGGTATCCCCATCCACCGGCAGCGTGAAATAAAGCCGGAGCTTTTCGCGGCGGAGCAAGCCCTCCTCCATCATGCGCCAGTAGCGAACGAACCGTTCGTTGCGCTGACGCTGGCTCCATTCGTTCTTCGCGAACTTCACCGTGTCGTCGCGGTAGCGCAGCAGCTCCCGGCGATAATCGCTATTCACCGTCCACTGCACCTGCATCCGCTGGCCGGGTTTGAGAACCGCAAGCAGCGCCATCAGGTCGCTTTCGAGCGCATTGTGGTGCACGGGATCGGCGTTTTCCAAATCGGGCGCAACCACGTCAAATCCGCGCGCGATGTGCCCGCCGCGATTGAGGCCTTCGAAAACGATCACGTTTTCCCCGAAGTAACCATCGACCGGTTCTAGCCGCATACTTCCTCCTCTTCTTCAATGGCGTCCGCCAGCATGTCTTCAGTCGCGCTCAGCTCAGCTTGGAGTCGCTCGAATTCAGCCAACGGCACCATTGCCTTATCTTTTTCCCGCCGATCTGCGTCTTTTGCCGCCTGTATTTCCTTTGGAGTCTCAGGCGGCATTGCTGGCAGGGGAGGGCGCGAGGCTGTTCGACTGTTTCGCGTTGGAGCGGGCGCGGCGGATCGCGCCGCAATCAGCACCGCATCCGTCGCTGGCCGGAATGGATTCTGCAGGCGCCGTTCCCGTGGCCCGAACTCCAGCCGCATGACGCCGGCTTCGATCAAGGCGGACTCGAAAAAATCCGTGTCGTAGTGCGCCGGCTTGTTGTTCTTCAGGGTGAATACATACGTGAGCGAGAACAAACAGAGCAGGAGCCCGATGGTGAGGCAGAGCAGCAGTGACAGCCCAAGTATCCCCCAAAGCACGATGATGAGCATTATGCTGGCACCCGCCGAGCCGAGGAGATACCAGGCCGAGTTCCCCGTCATGCCGAGGAACTCGCCTTGCGACTGCGCCCCCTGATTGGCATCGTGCTCGTTGAGATGGGTCGTGTTCACGGCGCACTCCGTTTTTTCGCTCTGGCCGGAGATTATGGGTTGAAGGTGCTGACGTCGGGCGCGGTCAGCCCGAAATTACCCCACATCGTTTTCACGATGGCGAAGGCGAGCCCGCTGATCATGGCGCCGGCAAAGGCCCATTTTGCGATGGATTGCCGCCCCATCATCATGGCGACGCCGGCGGCCACGATCCCGACCGCCGCCAGAATTCCGCTCAGATACATGATGATCGCATTCCCGGCCGCAGCAGCCGTTTGGAGGTCCACCGCCTGCGCGCGAGCCAGCGAAGTGAACGCCAGCGGCACGCTGATGAGCATGATCAGGCGAGTCCGATACAGGCTGCCGTTCGGTTTGATTTCCCAAAGGTGCAGTGCCTTCCCGATCATCACCGCGCCGCACACCGATGCCACCCAAGGCATCACCAACAGTAGTGTTGTCATCTTCTTGTCTCCTTGTCTCGGCGCGAATCAGGGGCCGTCTCCCCGGCGTGGCCGGCACTTTCGCACCGGCGAAGTGTCAATCACGCGAGGGCAGAGAGAAAAAGACCGGTGGCTGTAGGCAAGAGGGTGCTCATACCGAAAATTCGGTATAAAGTTTTTTGGAACAAATCGCGTTCACCGTTTCGTAACAATGGTTGGCGGCCTCGAATTTCACCGCGATCCAAGGTCGAATTCCGTCTGGCCTTTGCGCGGCATGGCTGGCGGCTTCAAGAATTGAATTTGAGTCGCAAAGGTATCACACGCCCGCTCGGGGGCCCGCGCGAAATTCGGCTCGGCGCGAATGCGCAAGAGCGTGCGCTCCTCAATCGCGAGAAAGAGCGGGCCAAGATTGTTGCCCATGATGACCACCAGCCAGTCGCCAATCTCGACTTTGATCGTGTCGATTTCGCCGTGGCTCCAACTGGCTTCGTCGTAATAACTCCACGGAAGATTGCGACGGTCATGCTTTCCATCGTCGAAGGTCACGTGAACTGGGCGCGGCGCGCTATCGAAACACATCCGCGGTTTCTTTGGCACCGTTGGTTCCATCGTTAGACTCCCTTCCGTTCATCCATGGTTTCACGCATTTCCTCCGCCTCGTTGGTCAAAGTGCGCCAGATGCGGCGCAGTTGCGTGTTCATCCGTTGGAGCGGGCCCATCGCGATCCGCTCGGCGCGCGTAATGCGGTGACGGTGCGCAAACTCCGTTGCGAGTTCGCGCCCAGGATCGGGCCGCGCCAGCCGGCCGAGGATCGCCTGGCCGTGTGAGACGTAGATCCGATGCGCACCGCGGTAGCGCGTGTTGCCGACGTAGAACTGCCGCCGCATGAGCGACCGCTCGGCCACCTCTCCCAGCACCATGAGCGATTCCTCGGCTGTGCTGCCCTGGGCCCGATATGACGTGAGGGCATGGCCATAAGTCCATGCCTTGAACTCGGGCGGCAATGAATGACCATCTTTAAGGATAACCTCGCCGGTGGCCACATCTACCCGCGCCACCGTTTTGAAGTCGCCGTTGGCGAAACCCTGATTGTCTTCTCTTCCGCGAATCAAAAGGCGGTCGCCCGCCGACAGAGGAAGCATTTGCGGCCGGCCGACATCAAAGGTCCCGCGCTGTTTGCGCGTAATCTTCTCGAACCGGTCTCTTTCACCATTCACGCGCAAACCGTCCGGTCGAATCTCGGTAATCTCAGCCGCCATGCCGCGTCGGAAAAATCGGGTATCGCGGACGAATAGGAGCCGGTCGCCCAACCGGTATTGCTCCCAATGGATTTTCTGCTCTTCGCTCCAGGCGAGCGGCTTGACTGCTTCGCGAACGATTTCGGTCTCTCCCAGAAGCCCCCGCTGGCGCAG
>JBEKQH010000301.1:0-3514 GCA_049519915.1 Opitutaceae bacterium | reverse complement strand
GCTCGCGACTCCATCGGGCGACGTGTCCCTTCCGGTCGTTTCGTTTAATGCGGCGCAGCAAGAATTGCTGGTGAGTTTTCCAGCGACCATAGCGGCTTCCCCTGGCACCTACGTTTTGACCATTACGCCGGACAAGTATGATTTTGACGAACACCCTGCTCATCTCAATGTAACCTTCGGTGCCGTGGGCCCGAAGGGAGCTACCGGTGCGATTGGCCCGCAGGGCCCGATTGGACTTACTGGCGCGACGGGCGCTACTGGAGCCGTGGGTCCGCAAGGCCCCATTGGACTCACGGGTGCCACTGGCGCTGTTGGTCCGCAGGGTCCCATTGGACTTACAGGTGCAACCGGTGCCACTGGTTTAACGGGTGCCACCGGCGCAACCGGAGCCGTTGGTCCACAGGGTCCGATCGGACTTACGGGCGCTACGGGCGCCACTGGTGCGACAGGATTAACCGGTGCCACGGGTGCCACTGGAGCAACTGGCGCTACTGGTTTGACGGGCGCGACAGGCGCAACGGGTTTAACCGGCGCCACAGGTGCGACTGGCAATACCGGCGCTACGGGTAATACCGGTGCCACTGGTGCAACGGGCCCGCAAGGAATTCCCGGCACGGCAGGCGCGCCTGGTGCGCAGGGTCCACAAGGCATCGCCGGCCCGGCTGGTGCCACCGGCCCAGTTGGTCCGCAAGGCCCGGCCGGTCTGCTCAATCTGGATCCCTCGGCGTTCATCACGTCAACGGCCAGCGCCATCTCGATGGGCATGAATAATCCTGGCAGTCCTGGTCAGGCGGTCACCACGTTCGACGATCGCCAGTATTCGAGCGGCGAGAGCTTTGAGCTGACCGGTACCTACTCGTTCAGCATCGTTGCCCAGCAAACCGGGTTCCTGAATCAATTCCGCTTCCAAGGCGGCAATAACCAGAATCCGTTTGGGATGACCCTGGTGATCACGCGCAATGGACAAACGATCTTGAACCAAACCTTTGGCGGCTTGGTCCAGACGGTTAACATCTGGTGGACGGAGTTGAACTTTACCACCACCTTGGAGGTAAATCAGGGAGACGTACTGAATATCTCCATGACGCCTGACCAGGGCATCGGCATTGAGCCGATATTCAATCCGGCCACGGTTCCGAACTTCACCTCCGGCAATATTCCTGGCTACGGCGTTTACCCGATTCGCATCCAGTTGAATGCCACGCTGGCCGTTGCGCCGTTCAGCCCGCAGATCATCATCACCAAGGATGGTTTCCTGATGATCAAAGGCTTCACGACCGACCAGATCAACGCCACCGCCAACGGCCCGGGCACGATCTATGTCGATAGCACGGGCGCCCTGAAGGTGGTCCAATAAACTTGGACGCTTGAGCTAAATCACATTGCCCGATCAAAGCCCCGCCTCGCGCGGGGCTTTTTTATGCGCGGATATGGAAGAGTCCAACCACTGACAGATCCATTTAATTGAACCGCGAATGAACGCAAATAGACGCGAATATATTCTCTGTTTCACCGCAGAGGACGCTGAGAGCGCAGAGAAAAAGCCTCCTCTTTTTATGTCTCTGTGACCTTTGTGGAAAAAGGATCGAGATGGATCGATCTTCTAAATTCGAATTCGCGTCTATCCGCGTTAATCTGCGGTTTCCCAACGGCTGGATCCGGCTTAGGTCTATTCGCGGTTAAATATCACCCGCGCACCTGGCCGGTGCCGGTGACGAGCCATTTGTGGCTGCAAAGTTCGTTCAGGCCCATCGGGCCGCGGGCGTGCAGGCGGTCGGTGCTGATGCCGATCTCCGCGCCGAGGCCGAACTCGAAGCCGTCGTGAAAGCGCGTGCTGGCGTTCCAGAAAACCGTGGCGCTGTCCACGCCGGCTAGGAATTTTTGGGCGGCGGCCTCGTCGGTCGTGACGATGGCGTCGCTGTGCGCGGAGCTGTCGCGGTTGATCGTGGCGATGGCGGTGTCGAGTGAATCGACGATGCGCACGGCGAGGATGAGGTCGAGGAACTCGGTGCGGTAGTCGGCGGCGGTCGCGGGCGTGAATAAAAGTTTTTCGCGCGCAAGGATCGCGGCGCTGGCGGCGTCGCAACGGAGCTGGACTTTTTGGGCGAGCAGTGTGCGCGCGGCCGCCGGCAGGAATTTTTCCGCAATGTCCCGATGCACAAGGAGTTGTTCGGCGGCGTTGCAGACGCCGGGCCGTGAGACCTTGGCGTTGAGGACGATTTTTTCCGCCATGGCCAGGTCGGCGGCGCGATCCGCATAAACAAAGCAGATGCCGGTGTAATGCTTGATGACCGGGATCGTGCTGTTTTGCGCGACGAAACGGATGAGGCTCTCGCCGCCGCGGGGAATGATGCAGTGGATGAGCGTGTCGAGCTTGAGCAGGGTGGTGAGCGCGGCGCGGTCGGTGGTGGGAATGAGCTGGACCGCGTCGGCGGGCAGTTGGGCGTGGGCGAGCGCCTCTTGCACCAGCGCGGCGAGCGCCGTGTTGGTGTGAAAGCACTCGCTGCCGCCGCGAAGGATGCAGGCGTTGCCGGACTTCAGGCAGAGGATGGCGCAGTCGATGGTGACGTTGGGGCGCGCTTCGTAGATGATGCCGATGACGCCGATGGGCACGCGGACCTTGCGCAGGCGCAAGCCGTTGGGGCGCGTGATGTCTTCCAGGATATTTCCGACCGGATCGGGCAGGGCAATGACCTGGCGGACGGACTCGGCGAGCTGCGCGAGGCGTTTTTCAGTCAGCGTGAGGCGATCGCGCTGCGCGGGCGCGAGGTTGGCGGCATCGGGCGTGGCCAGATCGCGATGGTTGGCGACGAGAAGTTCGGCGGATTTTTTTTCCAGCAACCCGGCCAGCCTGAGCAGCGCGGCGTCCTTCGCGGCGGTGGGCGCGATCGCAAGCACGAGCGACGCGGCGCGGGCGCGCTGCGCGATTTGCGTGACGGTCTGGGCGAGGTCGGCGGACATAAACCGAATAATCTCACGCAAAGGTGCGAACTCCGCAAAGAAAAATTCAAGCCCTACAATACAACCGGTGATGTCAGGTCGTTATTGGGTGTAGCGCTTCTTTAACATATGCGCCCTCAAGCAGGGGATGCCCTTTGCTCGTTCTGAGCTGGCTGCCCAAGACTTTATCCCGGAGTTTTAGGAAAGGGCGTTCGACAAAAAAATACAGCGTGCTCGCCACGATCAGGAAAGAAGCCCCATAAATCACCAGACCAAATAAGCCCTCCAGCGGCAAAACTCGACCCAAGTATTGCTGATCAAGATGCATCACTGCCTTATGGGTCAAATAGGTGCTGTAGGCCAAGGTTGCGCCTGTAGCCGCTCCCATTACGCGATGCTTCGCCAAAACACTTCCTTGGCTTACGCCCGATAGGACCAATAGTCCGAAACCCGTGGCAAGCAGGGGATATCCAACAACTGCGGTGGCAAGGGAAAACATGTCCTGGCAGATCCAAAATGAAATCGTCAGAATCAAAATCCCTGCACCGAAAAGCGCGTTGCCATGTGAGGTGAT
>JBEKQH010000300.1:0-3523 GCA_049519915.1 Opitutaceae bacterium | reverse complement strand
AGATCATTTGAGGCCTTGGCCTGGACCTCGCCCCGGGTGAGATTGGTTAGAAAGCCGATCGTGTAGGCGCCTTTGCGGGGAAACTCCACTAGGACGACCTTGTTGAAGCTATGGCGATCTTTGGCATTGAAGGTATCGACGATCTGCTTAACCGAGTGATAGACCGCGCCGACGCCGGGGATGCTTTGCACGAAGCGTTCGGCCATGGTGCCGAAGTACTTGCCAAAGACGTAACGCGACGCGTAACCCAATGCGGTGACGAGACCGATGACGATAATGGCGGCGAGGATGTTCCAGAGCCCGTCAAGGCGCCCGGAAGGGACAAAATAGAAAAGGTAGGGACGGGTGTTACCGCCGATTTGGCTGACCAACCATGAAAAAACGATCCAAGTGGCGGCGAGCGGCGCGATCAGAAACAGGCCGGAGAAGAAGGCATTGCGGAGTGAGGCGAGAAAACTTGGGCGCATTCCGGTAACTTTTAGCCAAAGTTGCGCGGACGCAAAGGCATTTGACGAAGTCGGAAGCCTGGCTGGCAACCGGCGGACTGGATCAGTTTCATCGCCCGCGCCTCGGCGGCGCGCATGCGCCTTTTCTCCGGCGGTGTGGTATCGTCGTAGCCGGCCAGATGCAGCCATCCGTGCACGACATACAGCGTGAGCTCATCGCAGAATGGGTTGCTCAAAGCGGTGGCCCTTCGACTTCGCTTAGGGCAGGCCTGGCGGGCCGCGGCGTCGGCGGAAACACAGACTTCTCCGGCGAGGCCGTGGGCCGGATCGCCGGCAAAAGTGATAACGTCGGTGACGGAGGGGTCGCCCAAAAAATTGGAATGGAGGTGGGCGAGGTCGGCATCCGCAAGGAAGGCGAGAGAGAGCTCGCCCGGTGGACAGCCACGGCGGAATTTGTCGGCGTGGGCGTCGAGAGCATGGATCAGCGCGATGACGGCGCGCCGGTCGAGGCGCAGGCCAGGATGACCGTTATGAATAGTGACGGCGCGCATTTTTGGAGCAGTGAAGGCGGGGGAACCGACGGCTTGAACCCGGTCGATTACCTGGCTCCTTGGCCCCGGGCCTCCGGCCTTTCATTGGTGGCCGGCGGATAGGCAACGCGCGAATGCAACATATTAAGCAAGGTGAAGTTTATGCTACTCTTGATCTTGGAAATTTCCTCGAAAGTGAGCGGAGATTCGTCGAGCTGGCCGTCGGTAATGCGTTCACGGAAGATTTGCTCAATGAGTTCGCTAAGGTGCTGGGGCGTTACCTTGCGGATGGACCGGGAAGCGGCCTCGATGCCATCGGCGAGCATAATGATGGCGCTTTCCTTGAACTGAGGTTTGGGCCCGTCGTAGCGATAAGTGATCTCCGAAACCTTGGAGGCGAGGGGATAGAGGGTGGTCCCGCGCGGCGGCGGGCGGGCCTTGTCCTTATCCGTCGCCGAGAACGGGGTAATGCTGCCAAAGGGCGCCTGGGATTCGTTTTTGGCGCGCTCAAAGAAATAGCGCAGCAGGGTGGTGCCGTGATGTTGCTGGATGACGTCGATCACGGCCTTGGGGAGCCGGTGTTTAAGCGCCAGGTCGACCCCGTCTTTGACGTGGCTTTTGATGATGAGTGCGGAAAGCGAAGGATTGTTGGTTTCATGCGGGTTGAAGCCGTCGCGTTGATTCTCGGAAAAGTATTCAGGCTTGCCGATTTTGCCGATATCGTGGAACTGGGCGCAGACGCGGGCGAGAAGGGGGTTGGCGTTGATGGCGTTGGCCGCGTTTTCGGACAATTGGGCGACGACGAGCGAGTGGTGGTAGGTGCCGGGAGCCTCCATTTGCAGCAAGCGGAGAAGCGGGTGGTTGAAATCGCTCAGCTCAAGCAACGTGATATCGGTAGTGCGCTTGAAGAGCCCTTCGAGCACCGGCAGAAGACCGGCGATGGCGATGCCGGTGAACAACCCCGTCCCAAGGCCGGCGGCCATCTGTTCCGAAACGGCCTTGGCCGGCAGACGGTCCACCATGCCGATCAGGAGGGCGAAGATGGCGACAACCAACCCGCCGAGACCGGCGGCGCGCACGATGCGGCTGCGCTTGCGGAGCGAACGGCAGGCGAAAATCGCCACCAACGATGCGAGAAAGGTGAGGACAAGCAGGTCGAGCCGGTTGCCATAGATGACGCTGGCGAAAATAGAAACGAAGAGCGCCATGAAAATGCCGGAACCGGCGTCGATCAGGATGGCGACAATCACCGGAGCGAAGGCGGTGGGCGCGGTATAGGGCAGAAGGGAGGCCGTGGTGTCGTGTTCGATGAAATACGGCAGGCCGCTCAACGTATAGGAGAGGCGGACAAAGGCCAGATTGACGATGACGACGAGAGCCAACAAGGCGAGGCGACCGTTGCTCTGGAGGGTTTCACGATCTTCGATGCGGATATAGATGACGGACGCCCAGACCATGGCCAGCACCAGGAGCACCCGGCCGAAGAGCTGCAGATCCTCGTTCATCTGGACGTCGCCGCTCTTGAGCAGAAAACGGCGTTGGGCGATGAGCATCTCGTATTGTTCGGGCGTGACCCGGGTGCCGGGCTCGATGATGGTCTGGCCGCGGACCACGGAGACCACGACTTTCTTGAGGGATTTGAGCGCTTTTTCCTGGAGTTGCGCGGTGGCGAGCCGGTCAAAAACCAGATTGGGCGTGACCCCATTTTCGAAAATACGAAAGAGGGCGAGGGTGGTCTCGCGGCTGATGCCTTCCGCGCCCAGATTGATGCGCAGGAACGTGAGGGCCTCCTCCACCGATTGAACCGGACGCTGGGCAATTTCGCCATTGCCTTTCACGATCTGCGACACGGTGACGCTACCGGGGAGCGCGTTGAGAAAGGAGTTGTCGTGCACACCCTCGTTGTAAATCTCATGCAGCGTGGCGAGACCGTTCTCCACCGCGCTATAGCGCGTCTTGGAGTCGAGGGAGAGAAGCGTGGCCACGTCGTCCACGCTGATCCGGTAGAGGTCGCTGGAATTAAAATCGTCGACGATCTTCTCCAAGGCCTTTTGCAGATTATCGCGTTGGGGCGAATGGGCGGGAGCGTTGCGATCCAGCGTTTCCAGCTGTCCAAGAAGGTCGCGCACGCGTTTCTCGAATTGCTGCAACGGGGAATAATCGAGCCGGTAAACGGGCGGCATCTGGTTGCGAAACTGCTCCCTCATCTGGTCAGATTTTATGTCGCTTTCGTAGCTGAACGGCACGCTGGCTACGATGCGCACGGACGCGAGTTGGTTGGGCAGCACGGGCAGGTCGGCGGTGGTGACGCCCACCGAGCTAATGGCTACGATGGCCGCGACGGTCGCGACGAAAATAAGCCCGGCGACGGCCCGGTTTTTCTCCAAGAACTCGAACATCATCGAGGCCTCGGCGGTTTTCCGGGCGCGGTGCGGCGCCGTCAGGCCGCCGCGGAGGAGCTTCAAATTGCGAATAAACGACATGGGAGCGCGTCGGCGGTCAGCTGGCAGCCGTCGGGGCCATCGGATTTTTGAAATGTTCGTAGGC
>JBEKQH010000299.1:0-4300 GCA_049519915.1 Opitutaceae bacterium | reverse complement strand
ATTGATCACCGAAACAGACGTGCTCGGCAAAATGATCAATAAACCGGCGCGGAAGCCTGTTCGCCGCCCGAATGCAGCGTCAATTGGATAACACATTCAGCCTCCGGTTTTTTGTTTAGTGTTACACGGAAGTGACACAAGTTGAGCTAGATCTCTGCTACCGATTATTAATCAACACGTTGATGTCCGCGGACCATTTGGGGTTAAAACAGGGCAGCCCGTCTATTCCCATCTATAGAAATGCTTAACACTTCAGGCAGCCGGCCTTATATTATCTCTGATCGGGGTTACCCGCCTTGGCCAAATGACGCCGGCCAAGCTTTGCATTCTTGGCGATCTTGGTGTAAAAACGATCAGTGCCGGCCTCGATTCTTCGCTGCACGTGGTCGCCCGCTTGCTCGGTCCCGCGGCCGCCGAAGCCACCGCGCAACAGATGGAGTATGAGGCGCCTGCGGCGAAAGGGGCAGGTGACAAGTAACAGGGGGCAGGTAACAGGCGCCAACAACCCTCTTTGGCCGAACCTGCGGGCGGGGTGCCCTCACCCAGCAAATTGTCATTCCGAGACCCTGAGCAAGCCGCTGCGCGGCTTGCCTGAAACAGGCCAATGAACGGTTTCGCGCGGCAGCGCGGGTGGAGCGCGTTGACCTCAACGCGCTGAGAGCGTCTTGAGGTCAAGCCGCTCCACCTAGAAAGGCTGAACTCGTGCGCAACTGGCATCCGTTCATTGGCAGCATAAGCGAGGAATCTCACCGGTTCGTTTTCCTATCTCAGCTCTCGTGAGATTCTCCCCTTCCTTCAGAATGACAAAAAAGAAGGCCGCATTGCCGGGCCGTTCTCACCCCAGCGCCGCGAGCAGCCGTTCCAGCTCCGCCTTCTTCGCCTGCAAATCGGCCAATTGTTTCCTCGCGCCTTCGAGCACGGCCGGCGGAGCCTTGCTGACAAACGCCTGGTTCGCCAGCCGAGCCTCCGTACCGGCGATATGTTTGGCGAGCGTTTCGATCTCCTTGTTAAGCCTTTGTTTTTCAACGGTGGCATCCACCGAGCCGGCCAGGTCGAGATAGAGCGTGCCAAGAGGCGTGACCGCCGCAGGCGCCCCGTCGACGTCGTCTTTGCGAATGATCTCGGTCGCGCCCGCCATCCGGGTCAGCTTGGCCAGGTTGGCCTGGATCGTGGCCCACGCGGTCCCGCTCGTCTTGACCAGGAAACGCACATCGCGGCGGCTGCCCAGATTGTGGTCGGCTTTCAGGGCGCGGGCGTGGGAAACGAAGCCTTTCACGGCTTCCACCGCCGCCACCTGCGAATGGTCCAACCTCACGCCGCGATCGGCAAAGGACCCGGCCAGCTGCGATGAATCGTCCACCCGCGCATCGCGCATGAGAAAGGTGTCCGGCGCGCCATAACCAAGCAGCTGCCAGAGTTCTTCCGTGATGAACGGAATAAACGGATGCAGGAGCAGGAGGGTCTGCCGCAACACGACGTCCTGAATCGTGAGGCAGGTGGCCTTGAGGTCGGGCGACTGCAGCTTCGCTTTGGAAACTTCCACGTACCAGTCGCAAAAGTCGTTCCAGAAAAAGCCATAAAGCGCCTGCACGGCCGCGCTGAATTCAAAATTGGCAAAACAGCGGTCCACCTCGCGCGTGACGGCAAGCAAACGATCGAGGAGGGCGTGGTCATCGGCGTCAAACTTCGTGGCGTCAAGTCGCGCGACAATCGCAGCCAGCGTGGCGTTGTCGCCCGCTTCGCCGCTCATCTGGCGGAAGCGGCAGGCGTTCCAGAGCTTGTTGCAGAAGTTCTTGCCGAACTCGATGCGGTCTTCCTGAAAGCGGATGTCCTGGCCCTGCGGCGCGATGGACACGATGCCAAAGCGCAGCCCGTCGGCGCCGTATTTGTCGATCAAGGCGAGCGGGTCGGGCGAGTTGCCGAGCGATTTCGACATCTTGCGGCCTTGCTGGTCGCGGATGATGCCGGTGAAGTAGACGTTCCGAAAAGGAATTCGCCGCGCGATTTCCTTTTCGGACAGTCGAGAGTCAATAGCTGACAGTCGAGAGCCGGAGGCCCCGGCGCGGTTTACGAGTTCTCGACTCTGGACTCTCGACTCTTGACTGGAATCTACCGGCGCGCCGCCCATGAATTCCAGGCCGGCCATGATCATGCGCGCGACCCAGAAGAAAATAATGTCGGGACCGGTCACAAGCGTCGTCGTCGGATAAAAATAACCGAGGCCGGCTTTCTTCATTTCGCCTTCGTCCGGCCAGCCCATCGTGGCAAACGGCCAAAGCCAGGACGACGCCCAGGTATCGAGCACATCGTCCTCCTGCGTCCAGTTTTCCCTGTCGGCCGGGCCGTCGAGCGAGATGTGGATTTTCGCCGGATCGCGCAGGTCGGCTTCGGTCAGTTTTTCCTTGTCGAGACCCTGGCGATACCAGACCGGAATGCGGTGGCCCCACCAGAGCTGGCGGCTGATACACCAGTCCTGGATATTATCGAGCCAATGGAGATACACTTTGCTCCAGCGTTCGGGATAGAACTTGATCAGTCCGTCGCGCACCGCCGTTTTGGCCTCCTCGACCCGCGGATAGCGCAGCCACCATTGCCAGGTGAGACGCGGCTCAATCGGCACGTCGGCGCGCTCGGAGTAACCGACGTTGTTGGCATGGGCTTCCTCGCCCAGGAGCGCGCCGGATTCTTGCAATAACTCGGCGGCCTTCTTCCGGCCGGCAAATCGGTCGAGTCCGGCCAGGCCGGGTCCGGCGAGCTCGTTGAGCGTGCCGTCGGCGTTGAGCACGTCGATGACCGGCAGCCGATGACGCAAGCCGACCTCGAAGTCCACCTTGTCGTGCGCCGGCGTGATCTTGAGGGCGCCGGAGCCGAATTCCTTGTCCACCGCCGGATCGGCGACAATGGGAATTTCGGCGCGGTTGAGCGGACGCCAGACCTTTTTCCCGACCAGTCCGGCATAACGCGGATCGTCGGGATGCACGGCGATGGCGACGTCGCCGGGAATCGTTTCGGGCCGCGTGGTTTTGACCTCGATAAACCGGCCGGGCTGATCCACCAGCTCGTAGCGCACGTGGTAGAGCGTGCCGTTGACCGGCTTCATGATGACCTCCTCGTCGGAGAGCGCGGTCTGCGAGGCGGGACACCAGTTCACCATGCGCTTGCCGCGGTAAATATGGCCCTTGCGGAAAAGATCGACAAAAGCGGTGAGAACGGCGCGCGAATAGGGCTCGTCCATCGTGAACTGTGTCCGGTCCCAGTCGCACGAGGCGCCGAGGCGCCGGAGCTGCTCAAGGATGATGCCGCCTTTTTCGTGGCGCCAGGCCCAGACTTTTTCGATAAACGTGTCCCGGCCAAAATCGTGCCGGGTCTTCTTTTGCTTGCGCAATTCGCGTTCGACCACGGTCTGCGTGGCGATGCCGGCATGGTCGGTGCCAGGAATCCAGACCGCGGATTTTCCTTCCCGTGACGTTAGGCGGCGGGATGACAATGCTGTAGGGCGGTTGGTCGGCTGCCGGAACGCCGGCGAACGCCTTGGCGGCGAGCCAGGCGGCATACCATTTTTTCTCCACGTCACGTGGTTCGTAGCTCTTGGAAATCTCGGCCATGGGCGGAAATGAACCGCCGAAGCAACCAGCGCGGCGGCGACGAAGCAAGCGGGAACCGCCCTAGCCGCAACAATACATTAGGTAACCGCGAATGGACGCAAATGAACGCAAATAGACGAGCAGACTTCTCGACCAACCCGGGGCCTTGAGCCTGTCAAAACGGCTGGCTAAAATTTTGCCCATGCTTTCCGGCCACCTTTAAGTGGGTGGCCCATGCTGTTTTCTCCGACTCTTGCTTTATTCGTGTCCATTCGCGTTTATTCGCGGTTAAACTTGATTGACCCGCGGTGAAACTCGTCAAATCGCCTCGCCCGCCGCGAGTTTTGCCTTCACGTTTTACCATTCGATGATCGGACGCCTTCAACAGCACGCGCGGGACCGCCTGAACTTCACCGGCGACATGTCAGCCGCCAAGCGCCTGGCCGCCTGCAAAACCTTCCTGCGCCTGGAAAGCGCGTTGATCCGGATGAGCCACCAGGCGGGCGATTCCGGCCTGAAAGTGGCGCGGGCGCGGGCGGCGATGATCGACGAGCTGCTCAAGCACCTCTTCGACTATGCGACGGGGGCCTTCGTGCGCCTCCGCGGGCCGTTGCCGGCGCCGGTGGGCCTGCTCGCGCTCGGCGGCTACGGCCGCGGAGACCTGTGCCCGTTGAGCGACGTCGACGTGATGTTCCTGTTCCCCAGCAAAATCAAAG
>JBEKQH010000298.1:0-3535 GCA_049519915.1 Opitutaceae bacterium | reverse complement strand
CGCGCATCGACGCCGGCCGTCCGGGCATCGTCGTCGAGCTGGGCTCGGGCATGGGCAACATCAAGGAGGTCGTCCCGCAATGTGTCACGACCGACCTATTTCCGAATCCATGGCTCGACCGCCAGGAAAACGCCTATCGCCTCTCCTTCGCCGACGGCAGCGTGTCGCACCTGATTCTCTTCGACGTCTGGCATCACCTGCGCTTTCCGGGCACCGCCTTGCTCGAATTTCGCCGCGTGCTGGCGCCGGGCGGCCGGCTGATCCTGTTTGAACCGGCGATCAGTTGGACCGGACGGTGGGTCTACGGCTTTTGCCATCACGAGCCGGTCGGCTTGAGGGACAAAATCTCCTGGCTGGCGCCGGCCGAGTTTTCCCCGGACCAGGTCGACTATTATGCGGCCCAGGGCTCCGCCACGCGGATCTTTTGGTGGGGAGAATCGCGCGACCGGCTGAAGGGATGGCAGGTGCGCGAAGTCACCCCGCTGGCGTGTTTCGCCTATTTCGCCACCGGCGGTTTTTCCGGGCCGCAGGTCGGCGGGCGCTGGACCCAAGGGCTGATGCGCAGTTTGGATCGCCTCGCCGCGCTCTGTCCGCGAGCCTTGGCTGGACGCTTGCTCGTGGTGCTGGAAAAGGAAACCGTCTAGAAGCTTCTATTCCGCACGACCTGATTTTTGCCTTTGATGACAGAAATACCGACAGCTCTTCGCGATCTTGGTGTAGAAACCCTCAAAAAAACCATGCCCGCGACCCCCGGTTCGGACCTCACCCACCGCCACCTGGAAAAGGTGCGCGCCTTCTACGACGGCATCGCGCCCGAGCCCAATTGGCTGTCGCGCGGTTACCGCCGGCTCCTCGCCCATTATTATAATCTGCTGATCCCGCCCGGCGCGAGTGTGCTCGAGGTCGGCTGCGGCGCCGGCGAACTGCTGGGCCAGTTGCGCGCGGCCCGAAAAGTCGGCGTCGACCTCTCGGAACGGCGGGTGGCGGCGGCGCGGGCACGCGTGCCGGAGGCGGAGTTCCACGTGCAAGCGGGCGAGGAACTCGCGCTCGACGAGAAATTCGATGTGATCGTCGTGTCCGACACCGTCAACTACGCTGCCGATGTCCAACAGATTTTTGAGCGGCTACAGGCCGTGTCCACGCCTCGGACGCGGCTCATCCTCAATTTTCACTCTAATGTCTGGCACCCCGTCTTTGCCCTGGCCCATGGGCTGCGCTTGCGCACGCCCGAGCCCCAAAGCAGCTGGCTGGCGACGTCCGACCTGCTCAACTTGCTGCAACTGGCCGATTGGGAAATGCTCCAGGTCCAGCCCCGCCTGCTCCTGCCGCTGAGACTGGGCGGCGTGGAGAATTTCTTCAACCGCCTGCTCGCCCCGCTACTGCCGTTCTTCTGTCTGACGGTCTTCCTCGTCGCCCGCCCCCGGAGACCGGCGGCCCCGAAACGTCCGCCCACCGTTTCCGTGATTATTCCGGCCCGCAACGAGGCCGGCAACATCCAGGCCGCGGTCGAGCGCACGCCGGAGATCGGCGGCGGCACGGAACTGATTTTCGTCGAAGGTCATTCGCAGGACAATACTTGGGCGGAGATTCAGCGCGTGGCCGCGGCGTTTCCGCACCGTCGGATCAAGCTGCTCCAGCAAACGGGCAAGGGCAAAGGCAACGCCGTTCGGGAGGGCTTCGCCGTCGCCACCGGCGACATCCTTATGATCCTCGATGCCGATCTCACCATGCCGCCGGAAGAACTCCCTAAATTTTACGAGGTCATCGCCAGCGGCCGGGCCGAATTTGCCAACGGCGTGCGTCTGGTTTACCCGATGGAGCATCACGCCATGCAGTTTCTTAACCTATGCGCCAACAAATCGTTCAGCCTGCTCTTCACCTGGCTGCTGGGCCAGGCGGTCAAGGACACGCTTTGCGGCACCAAGGTCGTAAGCCGCGTCGATTACGAAAACATCGCCGCGCAACGCACCTATTTCGGCGATTTCGATCCCTTCGGCGACTTCGATCTGCTCTTCGGGGCGGGCAAACTCAACCTCAAGATCGCCGACGTGCCCATCCGCTACTGCGAACGAACCTACGGCTCGACCAATATCCATCGCTGGCGCCATGGCTGGCTCTTGCTCGGCATGGTGATTTTCGCCGCGCGGAAATTGAAGTTTGTTTAATGAACGAGGAGTATTTGGTAATTTGTAGTTCGTCATTGGTTCCGATCCAACGCTTGCCTCCGAACTAACGACCAAATCCAAACTACTAATTTCCAAAGCCACCATCATGCCTGACCAGAACGGTTCCACCTTCCTCGCCGATTTTGCCCGCAAGCGCGACTTGTGGTGGCAATTCACCGTGCGCGCCGTCGAAATGCGCCATCGCGGCAGCTACCTCGGCATCCTCTGGTCGGTGCTCAACCCGTTGCTCATGCTCGGTCTCTACGTGCTTGTGTTCGGATTTATCTTCAACGGCCGGCTTCGGACCGGCGCCCACGACACGCCCGTCGATTTCGCGCTGGGGCTATTCCTCGGCCTGATCCTGTTCAATGTCATTGCGGAGACCCTGGGCGTGGCGCCCACGCTGATTGTCGCCCAGCCCAATCTCGTCAAAAAAGTCGTTTTCCCCCTCGAAGTGCTGCCGCTTTCGCAGCTGGGCGCATTTTGGTTTCACCTCCTCATCAGCCTGGCGTTGCTGCTCATCGGGATCGTGGCGATGGGCCGCCACCTTCCGCTGACGGGACTGCTCTGGCTGCCGGCCCTTCTTTTGCCGCACCTGCTTTTCACGACCGGGCTGTGCTGGCTCTTGGCGGCGCTCGGCGTGTTCTTCCGCGACATCAGCCAGGTGGCCGGGTTCTTCTCACAAATCATCCTCTATGCGAGCGGTATCTTCTATTCGACGAGCATCATCCCGCCGGCCGGGTGGGCTGTGCTGAAATGGAATCCTCTGCTCCAAACCGTGCAACTGGCCCGCAGCGCATTGCTCTGGCGCCAGCCGGTCGATCTGGCCTGGCTCGGCTATACCTATGCCGCTGGCGTGACGATCTTTGTCTTTGGCGGCTGGTTTTTTAAGAAAATGCAGCCGGCTTTTGCCGACGTGATTTAGCGTCGTCATTCGACGCTTGCCGAACGGCACGCCCGGCGGCTTGTTAGTCTCCATCCATGCCAGACAGCGACCTGATCATCGCGGCTGAGAACCTCTCCAAAGTTTACCGCATTTGGGCGACGCCGGCCGCCCGCTTGAAGAGCCCGTTGCTCGCCAGCATCGCCAGCGTGTTTCCCAAACGATCCGCGCCGCGCCGCATCCTGCAGGCGCAGGCGGCCCGCGGTTGGCGCGATTTCTACGCTTTGTCAGGGGTGTCCTTCAACCTGCGCCGCGGAGAAGCCGTCGGCATCATCGGCCGCAATGGTTCGGGCAAAAGCACCCTGCTGCAAATCATCGCGGGAACCCTTACTCCGACGGCCGGCCGGGTAAAAGTGCAGGGGCGCGTGGGAGCCCTGCTGGAGCTGGGCTCGGGCTTTAATCCGGATTTTACCGGCCGAGAAAACGT
>JBEKQH010000297.1:0-3542 GCA_049519915.1 Opitutaceae bacterium | reverse complement strand
GGCCGCGTCCGCGAAGTGCGCTGCGCCGAAGGCCGGCCGGTCAATGCCGGCGAGACACTGGTCGTGCTGGAAACGAGCACCACCAACGTCTCGAGTAGTTAGTAATTTGTAATTAGTATTTGGTTCGAACCACCCCCAAATACCAGCTAACCGCGCGGCGCGCCCAATTACCAATTACCAACTACTCCACCAACATGGACTTGTCTTTAGAATTGTCGTCGCTGCGCGCCGGTTATGCTTTTGGTGGGCTGACGCCCTCCCTGTTGGTGGAGGAGATCTGGCGGCGGTGCGAGACGCACGGCGATCCGGCGGTATGGATTCATCGTTTGTCGCACGAGGAGTTGCGGGCGCACGCCCGCCGCGTCGAGACGCGCGGCCCGGCGACGCAGCCGCTTTACGGGGTACCCTTCGCCATCAAGGACAACATCGATCTCGCGGGTGCGCCCACGACCGCGGCTTGCCGGGAATTCGCCTACGTTCCGGCCGAATCCGCGCCGGTTGTCCAACGACTGCTCGACGCCGGCGCCATTCCCATCGGCAAGACCAATCTCGACCAGTTTGCCACCGGACTGGTCGGCGTCCGCTCGCCCTATGGCGTGCCGCGCAATCCCTACCATCCGGATTACATTCCCGGCGGTTCAAGCTCAGGCTCAGCGGTGGCGGTCGCGGCGAACTTGTGCACCTTTGCGCTCGGCACCGATACGGCAGGATCGGGACGCGTGCCGGCGGCGTTCAATCACCTCGTCGGATTCAAACCCACACGGGGTCGATTGAGCACCCGCGGCGTGGTCCCGGCCTGCCGCACCCTCGATTGCGTTTCGATTTTCGCGCACACCTGCGCCGAGGCCGCGGACCTCTTCGCCCTCGCGGCGGCCTACGACCCGGCCGATCCGTACAGCCGGGCGGGCGCGCCGCTCGCGAACGCTGAACGCCGAACGCTGAACATCGAACGTCGAACGTCGAACTCTCCGGATGACCTGCAGAGTTCCGAGCTGGCTCCTGCCTCCGATTCATTGTCTTCACTTCAACGTTCAGCGTTCGGCGTTCGGCGTTCAGCGTTGGCCGTCGCGCGGCTAGGCATCCCCCGCGCGGCTCAACTTAAATTCTTTGGCAATACGAGCGCGGAGAAGCTTTTCGCCCAAACGGTGGCAAACTGGCAGGCACTCGGGGCGCGCATCGTTGAAATCGATTTTTCTCCATTCCTCGAGGCCGCCCGGTTGCTTTACGAAGGGCCGTGGGTCGCCGAACGCTACGCCGCGATCCGCGCTTTCATCGAAAAGAATCCGGGCGCCTTGCATCCGGTGACGCGCCAGATCATCGAAAGCGCGAAAACCATCACCGCGGTCGCCTCCTTTGAGGCGTTCTACAAACTGGCGGCGTTGCGACGCGCAACGGATGCGGTCTGGGCCGAAATCGACGTCATGCTAACACCGACCACCGGGACCATCTACACCCTGGCCGAGATCGAGGCCGACCCGGTGCGGCTGAACAGCCACCTTGGCTACTACACGAACTATATGAATCTGTTGGATCTCTGTGCGGTGGCGGTTCCGGCCGGATTCTTGCCCGGTGGTCTTCCCTGGGGCACGACGCTCAGCGCGCCGGCAGGTTGCGACGAGCTGCTGCTGCGCCTCGCCGCAGCGGGTGAGCCGCCGCGGAACGCCGAACATCGAACGCTGAACGTCGAACACCGAAGTCCGGATATCCTTCAGAGCTCAGTGTTCAGCGTTGAGCGATCAGCATTGGCTCCTGCCTCCGATTCACCGCCTTCCGTTCAGCATTCGACGTTCGACGTTCAGAGTTCAGAGTTGGGTTCCACCCTTCTGGCCGTCTGCGGCGCCCATTTGAGCGGCCTGCCGTTGAACCCCCAGTTGACGCGGCTGGGCGCCCGGCTGGTGGGCGCACCGCGCACCGCGCCATGCTACCGGCTCTATGCCTTGCCCGGCACGACTCCGCCAAAACCTGGTCTGATCCGTGTAAATGACGGCGGATCGTCAATCGAAGTCGAAGTTTGGGAACTACCCCTCGGCGCATACGGGACCTTTGTGGCGGGCGTTCCATCCCCGCTGGGCATTGGCACACTCTTGCTTGAAAACGGCGAATCGGTGCAAGGATTTCTCTGCGAAGCCCACGCAATCGAAGGCGCGCGCGATATCACCTCGTTCGGAGGCTGGAGATCCTTTCTCGCAAACTCGGATTGCAAGCGGTAAATGGATACGAGCCGATGGAAATCGCTCGACGGCTGATTTCCTCTGCTTGGTAAAAACTTTACATGTAAACACAAAATGTGCGCATAAATTGTCAAAAAGTGAGCTAGACAAGCGCGGCCCATAAGTGCTTATATCAGGGCTGTATCGACATTAAGGAGTTTACTGTGAAAACGATTGTTTCCTGCCTCATTCTTGTGGCCAGCTTTGCCGCCTCATTCGCGCACGCGGCGGCGGTCAATCTTCATCTCGTTGCCGACGTTCCATATCTGGAATCTGGGCGGACCGAGAAGCTCGATCTTTACCTTCCAACCCAGCCGGCGGCTGGAACCCTCTCGCCGGCCTTCGTTTGGATTCATGGCGGCGGCTTCACTCTGGGAGACAAGGCCCAAATCCGCGACGTAAGCGTCTCGACCGCCCTTGCCTCCGCCGGCTACGTCGTCGCCAGCGTCAATTATAAACTGGGAGCCGGCTCCTTTCCGACAAATATTGGCGATTGCAAGAACGCCGTCCGTTTTCTCCGCGCACATGCCGCCGAATATCATCTCGATCCGAACCGCATCGCTGTGGGCGGCGGATCCGCCGGTGGGTACTTGGCGTTGATGGTCGGCTTCACCGAGGGAACGAAGCTGTTTGATCCGCACCCGCTTTACAAAGACGTTTCCAGCAAGGTGTGCGCGGTCGTCGATTTTTACGGACCGGTCGATTTTAAGACCCGTCGCCAATGCACGTCCGACGGGAGACTCACCGGCAGATTGCGGAGCTGGAATGCGGATTCACCCACCGCCTTCGGCGAAAAAGAAGCCGATGACCGGTTCTATCGCCTCATCTCAGCCATCGGCTATGTCACGAACGACGCGCCGCCCGTGCTGATTTGCCAAGGTAGCGCCGACCCGGAAGTCGATTATCTGCAGTCGGTTGAACTCGCCAACGTCCTCGGGAAACACGAGGTGGCGCACGAGTTATATCTCCTCGATGGGATCGGGCATGCCTTCGATCTCAAGACGTGGAGGAAAAAGCTTCTCCCCCGCGACTTGCGGCCGGTCGTGTTAACGTTCTTGGCCAAACATCAGGTTGCAACCGCTATTGCCCTTTCGACCCATTCGGCCATCTCGGGGCAACGGACTGAACATGCCACCTCCGGCGACGTCCTTCATCAAAGCTTCGATGGACGAAACGGCGGACGGGTCGACCATCCGACCTCCAAGAACTCGACGCCGAGCACTTGATCAGCCGTTCGCGGGGGAGCCCTGCCGGCTCCGCCATTTGGGGGGAGAGATAAATAATTTTATCGGAGCGGTGGATAGTTTTGAGCCTTGTCGGAGGTGGAAGTTG
>JBEKQH010000296.1:0-3552 GCA_049519915.1 Opitutaceae bacterium | reverse complement strand
CCGGCGACACCGGCGAGGCGCAAATCACGGAAATCGAGGACAGCGGATTCACTGTCCTTCACAAGCCGATGGCGGCCAACGCGCTACGGCGTGAACTGGCGATCCTGCTGAAAGCGCGATCGCCAGTCGAGCAGGAAGCGTAACGGTTCACGGCTGGCCGCCGCCGCCGGCCGCGCCATAAATCTGTCCCGTGGCGTCGCTTGCCGCCAATTGCACGTAGATCGACGCGAGTTCCGCGGGCTGGCCAGGGCGCCCGAGCGGCGTCTGCGATCCGAAATGCTCTAGCTTTTCCATGCTGGCGCCGCCGCCCACCTGCAGCGGCGTCCAGATCGGGCCGGGCGCCACGCCGTTCACGCGAATGCCGCGCGGCCCGAATTCCTTGGCGAACGATTTGACATAATTCATCGTCGCGGCCTTGGTTTGGGCATAGGCGCAAAGATCGGGAGTAGGATCGTAGGCCTGTTCCGACGAGGTCGCGATGATGGCCGAGCCAGGCCGTAGATGCGGCAGGGCCGCCTTGATCAGCCAGAAGGGCGCATAGATATTGGTCTTGATCGTCGCGTCGAACTCTTCGTCGGGCATGTCGGCGATGCTGTCATAAGCCATTTGGCGCGCGGCGTTGAGGACGAGAATGTCGAGGCCGTCGAGCGCTTCCACGGCGCGCGCGACGAGATCGCGGAAAAAGGCGACGTCGCGCAAGTCGCCCGGAAGCGCGACCGCCTTGCGGCCTTCCGCCGAAATGAGGCCGATGACTTCGCGAGCGTCCGGCTCCTCAGTCGGAAGATAGTTGATCGCGACATCGGCGCCCTCCCGGGCGAAGGCGATGGCGGCGGCGCGCCCCATCCCTGAATAGCCGCCGGTGATGAGCGCCTTGCGGCCCGCCAGCCGACCCGATCCGATCCGACATAGGAGGTTTCGCCATGGTCAGGGCGAAGGTCCATCTTGCAGGCGAGCCCGGGCTGTTGCTGCCGCTTGAAATTCGGACGCGGATATTTTTGCGTGGGATCGATGAGCGGCGAATGGGCGGCCGCCGGGTCCACTTTCTGCGTTTGGAGTGAAGAATCGCACGCCATTTCCGTCTGCCTATCGCCAGCTGTTTTGCACCGGGGTGGCGATAGAACGCCGCGGGGGAAAAGTTGTTTCCTCTGCTTTAAACAGTGCGGGTTCCGTGCGCCGCGCTGGGATCAATGGCGCGACCGAACTGGATGAGGATGCGGATCGGCTACGTAGAACCTTTGCGCCAAGGGCGCCAGGCGCAGGATTGGATAGAAAAGTGACGATAAATCAACATATTATTAGAAATCAAAAATTTTTAGGCGACCCTCTTGAAGCGTCTTTTTCAGCTTCCTAAATCGATTTTTCGTCGAGCGCCACCTTGGCTCGATCTAACCGGTGCCGGCAGCGTCCGGCGTTCTACACACCATGTTGCTCAATGGAGAATGTGGCTATGCGGAACATAGACTTCGACCCCTTCTGGCGGACCAGCATCGGCTTCGACCGGTTGTTTGCCATGATCGACGAGACCCTCGAATCCGAAGATCGCTATCCCCCCTACAACATCGTTCGCACCGGCGAGGACTGCTACCGCGTCTCTCTGGCTGTGGCCGGCTTCGCGCCGAACCAGATCGGCGTTACCCAGCACAAGAGCGTGCTGACGATCACGGCCCGCACGTCGGAGAAGAATGACAAGGCCGAATTCCTCTACCGCGGCATCGCCGGCCGAGCCTTCGAGAAGCGCTTCAACCTCGCGGACTATGTCGAGGTGGAGGGCGCGTCGATCGAGGATGGCCTGCTTCACATCGACCTGGTGCGGCGGGCGCCCGAGGCGATGAAGCCTCGCCGCATCGAGATTGGCGTCAAAAAGATGCCTGCCGAGGGCGGCAACCTCAAGACCATCGAACATGAGAACGCGGCCTGAACAGCCGGCCCGGCTCTGCGGAGCGGTCCGGGCGACTCGTCCGGACCGCCGTTGACGTGACTTGGAGCTAGAGACATGGAGCTACGGAAATGAACCATGATTTTCGGAAAGCCTTGTTTCGGGGCGCCGTCATGCGCGCCAACGAGGGGGCTGATTTCGACGAGCTTCTTCATCCGGCGCGGGCTTTCGCCCGTCCGTCCGACGTCGTCGACGACCCCGACCTGACCTTGAATGAAAAGAGGGCGATCCTCGCGTCATGGGCCTCGGATGCGTGCGCTGAGGAGGCGAATCCGTTACTGCGGAAGACCTCCGACGGCGGGTCCACGAGTTGGGACGATGTCATGGACGCGCTCAAGGAACTTGACCTGCGGGCGGTCAAGTCCGCTGCGATACGCTTCGATCCTGAGCTGTTCTGGTTGCCGCGTCGCGGCCTGCGCCGCGGACCCAGGGGCGGGCCGGATCGCGGGTCCCTGCCTGCGTGAGGTTCAGCCGAGATGAAGATCGCGAAAATTCTGTCCCTGGCCGCAAGTGTCAGGCGCGGAGTCGTTGGGTTCGATCCTGCCAACGACAACGATCCAAAAGGGCCGCCGCCAGCCGCAGCGGCCAACCACCACCTTCGCCAAGATGAGAGGACGCTCATGCAGCACTACGATTTCGCTGTTTTGAAGAACGACGAGACGATTGCGGCGCTGAAGTCGATCATGCTCCCGGATTTGAAGGCCGCTTGGTCGCATGTTACCGCATTGGCCAAAACGCTCGGCGAGCCGGGAAGCCGCATCCGCGTGACCAACCGAGCCGGTGAGGTCGAAATCCTCGCTGGCGTCTCGATCGCGCGGGTCGACTTCGCCAGCGCGCGGGCGGCTTGAGCGCGAAACCCGAACCCCGCCTCCGGGGCGCCTCGGAGGCGGGTTTTCAGTCACTGTCGATCGAAAAATCGGGAAGTCGGCAAGTGAGTCGGACTACCCACTCAACTCGCACACACTGGCCCTTTCCCAATAAAGTACGAATGGCTTCACTGATTTCATTGGATTTTCAGGGTTAATTGGCAGGAATAAGTGCGACAATTGGCAGGAATAAATGCGAATGGTCACCCAATTGGCAGGAAATAATGCGACAGGTTTTTTGGCCGTGACGCCGGAATCGGGCCGCAGACAGCATAATTGGGTGTTTCACAAGACTTTCTTGCCGGGCCAAGGATTTTCCGCCTCACGTGCACGGGGAGGGCGTCATTATATACAGGGCGAGAGGCCGACGGCACACACGATCCTCACTGTAGGGTTTCAGAGAACATGTAGCTGACCACCGGCTAAGTCATTGATTTCTAGTGCCACGTTTCACCGTGAGTTTGGCCGCGTTTAACGTAGTACGTGTTGTTATCATGCGTTTTTATCGCAGTTCGTGGCCACGCGCCATATATCGCCGGATTTGGCCAGCTATAACGTAGATCATGGACTCGTTTTTGGTTGGATTTCAACCAAGACGAAGAATCGTGCCGGATTTGGCAACGAATTACGCAATTCGTGGACTCGGGCTTTTCATGTCCCTAATGGGAGATATTGGGATTTTACGACCGATCAGGAGGCAAGGAGATAGGCTCCATGCCTTCGGCCTAAATTTCTCAAGGATGATCGGGG
>JBEKQH010000295.1:0-3553 GCA_049519915.1 Opitutaceae bacterium | reverse complement strand
CCAGGTCCGCACCACCAGCGGGCAATCGGCCGGCCTCGACGAGTTCATCCAGAGCCGCCGCAAAGACAAACGCATTACCCGGCAGATCACTGAAGCGCTTAGCCGCACCTTCGTGACGCCGCTCGAACGCGAAGACATCGAAGCTCTGTCCATCGCGCTTTATCGCGTGCCAAAAACGGTCGAGAAGATCGTCGAACGGCTTTCCATCATTCCGGGGAATGTGCCGAGGGAAGGCCTGCAACGACAGGTCCAACTGCTCGAACAGGCGGCCGATGCCGTCGTGTTCATGGTCAAACAACTCCGTGGCGGAACGCATATGGAAAAAATCCGCGAGGCCCAGGAACGCCTGCAATTCGCCGAAGGCGAAGCGGACAAACTGATGCTCGGCCTGATCAAGGACCTTTACCACGGGCCCTATGAGGCCAAAGAACTCGTCATCCTACAGGACCTTTATGAGATGGTGGAAAAGGTCGTCGACCGCTGCCGCGACGCCGGCAACGTCGTCGTGCAGATTGTGCTGAAATACTCCTGAACCGAGCCGACGGATTTATCCGCAAGGTTCTCCCACTTCTTCTCATGACGCTGTTCCTGCTCGTCCTGCTGTCCGCCCTCGTTTTCGAATATATCAACGGCTTTCACGACACGGCCAACGCCATCGCGACGGTCGTCTCAACCAAAGTGCTCACACCGCGACAAGCCGTGGTTTGGGCGGCCAG
Organism: Opitutaceae bacterium; assembly: GCA_049519915.1. Classification (GTDB taxonomy): domain Bacteria; phylum Verrucomicrobiota; class Verrucomicrobiia; order Opitutales; family Opitutaceae; genus DASRHD01. Next base: position 2,837 of record JBEKQH010000295.1, on the reverse strand, counting down.
CTGGAACCTGCTTGGCGCCTTGATGGGAACGGCCGTGGCCGCCACCATCGGCAAAGGTCTCGTCGACACAAACGCCGTGAACATGCTCACGGTGCTGTGCGCTCTGCTCGGGGCGATTGTCTGGAATCTATTCACTTGGCGTCTCGGCCTGCCCTCGAGTTCGAGCCACGCGCTCATTGGCGGACTGTGTGGGGCCACCCTCGCGACAGCCAACAACCATTGGAACGTGCTGAAATGGTCATTCGTGGATGCGAAGGGCATCCACGGTGGGCTCTGGCCGAAGGTCGTTTTGCCGATGATTACGTCGCCGCTAGTCGGACTGGTCGGAGGCGCCGCCCTGATGCTCTTGTTGACCGCCCTGTTCCGTCAGGCGCGGCCTCGGACGATCAGCCGGTTCTTCGGCAAGGCCCAACTCGTAAGCTCCGGCTTCATGGGCTACAGCCACGGCTCGAATGATTCGCAAAAAACCATGGGCATCATCGCGCTCACCCTCTTCACCGGCACGCAGGCCGGCTTGTTTAACCACCTGCCCGGCTGGCTGGGGTTTTTGCGCATGCCGGAATTCTTCGTTCCCCGCTGGGTTATCTTTGCCTGTGCGCTCACCATGTCGGCCGGCACGGCGGCCGGCGGTTGGCGCATCATCCGCACCATGGGTCACAAGCTGGTCAAGCTGCAGCCGGTCAGCGGCTTTGCCGCGGAAACCACCGCGGCGCTGATCATTCACGGAGCCTCCACCATCGGCATGCCAGTTTCCACGACGCACGTCATTGCCACATCGATCATGGGGGTGGGCGCTTCAAAACGCTTGAGCGCGGTCAAATGGAGCGTGGTTGAGCAGATCGTCTGGGCTTGGGTGCTGACCATTCCGGCGACGGGCCTGCTGGGTTACGCGCTCAGCCGGTTGGGCAAGCACTTCTTTTGAAGCGCGTGCCCGCAAAATCGCCCGTCAGGACGAAACTTCCTGCGCCCCGCTGCTTTTCTTTACTTCTCCCGTGTGGCGCACGTCCTTGGCATGGACCAGATAAATGACTTCCTCGGCGATGTTGGAGGCGTGGTCGGCAATGCGCTCGATCGATTTTGAGATAAACATGATCTCAAGGGCGCGACTGATCGTGCCAGGGTTTTCGATCATGAAGCTGGTCAGTTCGCGATAAAGCTGGCGGTTGATTTCGTCGACTTCGGCGTCACGCTTACAAATGGAGAGGGCTTTTTCCGCGTCATCGGTGAGAAAACAGTCGAGCGCGCCGCGCAGCATCTCGGTGGCAATGCCGGCCATGCGCGGAATATCGATGTAAGGCTTGAGCGGCGGCTCGGCACTGAGGCGGATCGCCCGTTTGGCGATGCTGGAGGCCTCGTCGCCGACCCGCTCGAGATCATGGGAGGCCTTCATCCCGACGATGACCATGCGAAGCTGGGTCGCCACTGGCGCCCGGAGGTTCATGTAACGGATGGCTTCGTTATCGATGGCGACTTCGAGCCGGTCGATTTCATCGTCCGCCGCGATTACCTGATCAGCCAGCGAAGCGCTGCCTTCGACTAGCGACTTGATGGCTTCGCGCACTTGGCGAATGGCCGTTTCGCCCATGCGGAGCAGCTGGGAACGAAGCAATTCCAGTTCGGCATCAAAAAATCGTTGCATGTAAGGCATGGGGTGTGGGCGGACAGCCTATTCAACCGAAACGGCCGGAGACATAAGCTTCGGTCTGCGCATTGGCGGGGTTCATGAAGATCGTGCGCGTCTCGTCGTATTCGATCAATTTTCCCATGTAGAAGAACGCTGTTTTGTCCGAGCACCGCGCGGCCTGTTGCATGTTGTGGGTGACGATGACCACGGTGTAGTTCGCACGCAACTCATGAATGAGCTCTTCGACCTTGGCGGTGGCGATGGGATCAAGTGCGGAACACGGCTCGTCCATGAGGATGATTTCGGGCTTCACGGCCAGCGCGCGGGCGATGCAAAGACGCTGTTGCTGGCCCCCGGAAAGGCTGGTGCCCGGCCGGTGGAGATGGTCCTTCACCTCGTCCCATAACGCCGCCATGCGCAGCGACTCCTCCAAGCGCTGGCGGAGAAAGTTCTTTTGGGTGAATCCATTCAGGCGCAGGCCCACGAGGACGTTCTCCGCGATGGTCATGGTGGGGAAGGGATTTGATTTTTGGAACACCATGCCCACCCGCCGCCGCACGACCGTGGGTTCGACGTCAGGGCCATAAAGATTCTCGCCGAACAGCCGCAAGTCGCCCTCGATGCGCGTGCCCGGCGTAAGTTCGTGCATGCGGTTCAGCGCGCGGATAAAGGTCGACTTTCCGCAGCCGCTCGGGCCGATGATCGCCGTGACCTTTTGGGCCGGGATCAAGAGGGTGATGCCGTAGAGCGCCTGCCGCGCGCCATACCACATGGAAAAATTCTTGATGTCAAAAGCGATGGATTCCTCCGCCACAGGCAAGGCCTGTTCGGGCCCGCCACCCGCCGCCGTGGCTTGCGGAATGGAAATCTTGGCAGGGAGGGCGTCAGCCATGGCAGAAAGACGTTCAGTTGGATTTGTTGTAACCACGGGAAAGGACTCGGACCACGATGTTGAGGGTGAGAATCATCGCCAGCAAGACAAGCGCCCCTGCCCACGCCTGGCGGTGCCAGTCGTCGTAAGGGGAGATGGCGTAATTGTAGATCTGCAACGGCAACGCGGCAACGGGCTCGGAAAGCCGATGGTTCCAGAAGTTATTGCCGAGCGCGGTAAAAAGCAGCGGCGCGGTCTCGCCCGCAATGCGGGCGGTGGCGATGAGGATACCGGTGATGATGCCCTTGAGGGCCGTTTTGATGACAATGACGGTGATGATCT
>JBEKQH010000294.1:0-3573 GCA_049519915.1 Opitutaceae bacterium | reverse complement strand
TTACCAGCCTGCTGAATCACGATGCGCGACGCCGACCCCATCCGCCTGCAAAAATTCCTCTCCGAGGCAGGCGTATGCTCGCGCCGCGCGGCCGAGGCGTTGATCTCCGCCGGCGAGGTCTGGGTCAATGGGCGCCCGGCCGAGCTGGGGCAACGCGTCGATTCCGGTCTCGACAAGGTCACGGTCGGAGGCAAGCCGGTGCGCACGGCGCCGCAGCCGCTGATGACCCTCGTCGTGAACAAACCCCGGGGTCTCGTCTGCTCCAACGACGACCCCCATAACGCCGCCACCGTCTTTGACCTGCTTCCGCGCGAACTCTCGAAATTCCGGTTCTTCTGCGCCGGCCGGCTCGACAAAGACAGCGAGGGTCTCCTCGTGCTCACGACCGACGGCGCCCTCGCCCATCGTCTGATGCACCCGTCGACGCTCGTCGTAAAACGCTACCACGTTCGCCTGGAGGAACCGTTTCCCTACACGCGAATGCGGCATCTCCTCCGCGGCCTTACGATCGAAGGCGAGCGCATGAAGGTCGAACATGCGGCGCTGGTCAATCCCCGCCCCGACCGCAGCTCAAACGACCTCGATGTGTGGATGCACCACGGCAAGAAGCGTGAAATCCGCCAGTTGTTTCTCGCCCTCGGCTATAGCGTAAAACGCCTCCGCCGTTATCAAATCGGCACTTTCCCCCTGCGCGGAATCCCGTTGCGCGGAGTCAAACAACTTTCTACGAAGGAAATACAGCAACTTTTCGCGACGCCCAGCTCACGCCGTGAAAAAAAGCCCTCCTCACCCACCATCGACCATGAAAGTTAACCTACTGTTTCTTGCCGCCGCGCTCACCGCCGCCAGTCTGACCGCTGCGCCGCTTACCGAAACCACGGCCGTACAAATCCGCCCGCGCACCGACTCGCCGGCCATCGCCGTGCTCAAGGCCGGCACAGAGGCCACTCCCGCCGTCGGTGTCGCCGCCCCGTCCGGCTGGCTCGCGGTCGAGCTTCGCGGCCCATTTGAGGCCTACGTCCAAAACCGGGATTTCCTCAAGAACCTCGATGTCCGCCCCGGCGCACCGATCCGCACGTCACCCAAGCTGAACGCGCCCGTCCTTACCACCGCGGCCAGAGGCGATTCCATCGAGATCACCGGTCTGTTCGGCAAGTGGACGCAAATCAAGCTCTCGAAAAGGATTGTCGGCTACATCCAGTTCGCCAGCGCGCCGGCCGCACGGCCCCCCGCCGCGCTGCCGGACGTCGCGGCGATGTCCGCCCCGTCTCCCGTTGTCGTGGACAGCAATGCCCCGGGCCATGCCGTCAGCTCCAGCACCTACGCGCTCCCGCGCCTGCTCGAAGGCAAATTTCTCTCGACTCGTCATCCTTTCACCCCGCGCCGGCCCTACGACTACGAGCTCGACGATGTCTCGGGCAACCGTGTCGCCTACGTTGACATCAGCCACCTGCTCCTCACGGCACGGATCCAAAACTACATCACCCGCACGGTCGACGTTTATGGCTCGGTCAAACCGATCAACAACGGCAACGATCTCGTCATTTCCGCCGAGAGCCTGCAATTGAAGTGAGCCCGCTTTTTTCTCACCCACGGGTGGCCTGAGGTCGCTTGCATCCCGGCCCACAAATAAACCCCAAAAGTCTTTTTTTTATTCCGAGAGCCCTAAGCAACCCCGACCTGTCGGGATTGCCTGGAACAAGCCAATGAACTGTTTAAGCTCGACGCGTCGTCTCATTGTCATTCCGAGCCTGGCGAGGAATCTCACTTATATTTCTGATCTTGTGAGATCCTTCGCTGCGCTCTGGATGACAAATGGAGGCCCCGCTTGCACCAAGTTCATTGGCAGCACGGCGAGGAATGACACGTAGTCCCGCGCCCGGCGTGCGATCCAAGGTTAAAATTTTCCTAAATGGAACTCATCGACGGAAACAAAATTGCCGCTGACATCATCGCCGAGTTGCGCGTCGAAGCCGCCGCTCTCTCCGGACGCAAGCCTTGCCTTATGCTCATCCGGGTGGGAGACGATCCCGCCTCGGTCTCCTACGTGAAAAAGAAAGAGCAGACCGCCGCCACAATCGGTATCGACGGCCGGGTCATCCTGCCGCCGGTTTCGATCACGCAGTCGGAACTGGAGAAACTGATCGACCAGCTCAATGGCGATCCCGAAGTGGACGGCATCCTGGTGCAGTCGCCGTTGCCCAAGCCGATCGACGAGCTGCGCATTTTCCGCCGCATCGCACCGGAGAAGGATGTGGACGGTCTGGGCACGATGAACCTCGGCAAAGTCGCCCAAGACGATCCCAACGGCTTCGTCTCCTGCACGCCCGCCGGCATCATGGAGTTGCTGGCGCGCAGCGGCGTGGAGCTGAAAGGCAAGCACGTCGTCGTCCTCGGCCGCAGCCTGCTGGTCGGCAAGCCCGTCGCCCTGCTCGCCCTGCAAAAAGGATCCAACGCCACGGTCACGGTCTGCCATTCGGCCACCCGCGACCTGCCGGCGATCACCCGCACGGCCGACATTCTCATCGCCGCCATCGGCCGGCCCGAATTTGTCACGGCCGACATGGTCAAACCGGGCGCGGTCGTCATCGACGTCGGGATCAACCGCGTGCCCGATCCGTCGAAAAAGACCGGCTATCGCCTCACGGGCGACGTGCACTTCGCCAGCGTCGCTCCCTTAACGGCCAAAATCACGCCCGTGCCGGGCGGCGTCGGCCCCATGACAGTGGCCATGTTGATGAAAAACACCGTTAAAGCCTACCGACAGCGGAAAACAGGATAGCAGAAAGAGCCCTCCCCTTCATCGCAACTCGTTTGCTTCCAGCCCACGCCATCGCGGAGTTGCCTTGCCGCTCCCGGTGCTTTTTCCTCGTCCGAAGATGTCCATCCCCAAAATATTGGTCGTCGACGACCAGCCGATCAACGTCCAATTGCTCAAGCGCAAGTTGGAGCGCGAAGGCATCAAAGTATCGGCCGCCTACACCGGACAGGAGGCGCTCGACTCGGTCCAGCAAGAGCAGCCCGATTTGATCCTGCTCGACGTGATGATGCCCGACATGGACGGCATCGAAGTCTGCCAGCGCCTGCAGGAAAAAGAGGAGACCCGCTCCATTCCGGTCATTTTTATCACCGCGCGCAGTTCGAAGGAGGGCAAGCTTGAGGGCCTCGGCGTCGGTGCGGTCGATTACATCACGAAGCCCATCGACCTCGACGAAACCCTCGCCCGGGTGCAGACCCAGCTCCGTTTTGTCGAGGTTAACCGGGAAATGCTGGACCTGCAGCGCCGCCTGGTCGAGGCGCGGCGCACCGCGACGATCGGCGCCATCACCCAAGGCATCGCCCACAACCTCAACAACCTCCTCGGCGTCGTCATGGGCTATCTCGAGCTGATCAAGTCCCATTACAAGGAACCCGAGCAGGTGAAGGAGAACACCCGTCACACCGAGGTCGCCGCCCAGCGCATTATCACGATCATCAAGCAGCTTAGCTCGGTGGCGGGACGAGGCCCGGTCGCACTGGCCAAATGCAACCTGCAACACCTGCTCGAAGGCAGCGTAACCCGCTATCAATCCG
>JBEKQH010000293.1:0-3575 GCA_049519915.1 Opitutaceae bacterium | reverse complement strand
GGGCCATCGGATTTTTGAAATGTTCGTAGGCCTCGATGATTTTCAAAACGAGTGGATGTCGCACAACGTCGGCGCCGGAAAAGGTGTGAAATTCTATCCCCGGTATATTACTGAGGATATGGCGCACTTCAAGTAATCCGCTCTGCTTGTGGCGAGGCAGGTCGATCTGGGTGATATCACCGGTGACGATCATCCTCGAACCGTCGCCTAAGCGTGTGAGGAACATCATCATCTGCTCGGGGGTGGTATTCTGCGCCTCGTCGAGCACGATAAAGGCGTTGTTGAGGGTGCGGCCGCGCATATAGGCGAGCGGGGCGATTTCAATCACGCCTTTCTCGGTCAGGCGCGTGACATCCTCCGTGTCGAGCATGTCGTGCATGGCGTCATAGAGCGGGCGGAGGTAAGGCAGGATCTTTTCGCGCAGATCCCCGGGCAGGAAACCCAGCGCCTCGCCGGCCTCGACGGCAGGACGCGTCAGGATGAGTCGTTCCACCTGGTGCTTGAGCAGGGCGGAGACGGCGGCCGCCATCGCGAGGTAGGTTTTGCCCGTCCCGGCGGGGCCGATCCCGAAGACGATGGGATTGTTCTGGATGGCCTGAAGGTAAAGTTTTTGCCCGAGCGTTTTTGGGGCGATGCTCTTGCGGTTGGTCGTGATGACGAACGCCCGGGCGATGAGCTCGCGAAGCTGGTCGCCTTCGCCCCGGCCAAAGCCCTCGGCCACGCGGGCGAAGTCCGGGCCGCGCAGCGCCACGCCCTGGCCGCGGGCGTCATTGAGAAAGTTGAAAAATCCTTCCGTGCGCGCGACGGAGCCGTCGTCGCCCTCGATTTTCAGCCAATCTTCGCGGGTGACGATCTGGACTCCCAACGCTCGCTCGGCGAGTTGCAAATTTTCGTCGCGCCCGCCGTAAAGCTGGCTGAGGTGGCGCGGGCTAGGGAAATGCAACGTCTTGGAGGACAATGGAAAGTGTAAAATTTAGAAAGCGGGAAAGAGGAAAAGCGGGAAAGAGGGGGAAGGAGTCGACTCAGGCTAGCTTGTTTTTCACTTTTCCGCTTTCCCGATTTCTCCCCGCAGCCGTTCCCACGTGGCTTCCAGGGCTTGCGGGAGGACGCGCGTTTGGCCGAGCACGGGCATAAAATTGTTGTCGCCGTTCCAACGCGGCACGATGTGGGCGTGAAGGTGGGGAATGCTCCCTCCGGCGACGGAACCCAGATTCAGGCCGATGTTAAAGGCGTCCGGCTTTAGCGCGGCGCGCAGGAGCTGTTGGCCGAAGGTGATAATCTCCATCAGGTCGGCGCGTTCGGACCGGTTGAGATCTCCAAGTTCGACCACTTCGCGGAAAGGAATGGCGAGGAGGTGACCCGGATTGTAGGGAAAGCGATTGAGCATCAGATAGCTCAACGGCGAGCGATACACGATAAAGGCGGCGCGGTCGTCGCCCAGCGCGGGCAACTCGGTGAAGGGTTTCTTCGTGGCCGGATAGCGGGGCGCCTCGATATAGTCCATCCGCCAGTAAGGGTGGAGCTGCTGCATGTTCAAAGGCCGGCAAGCAAAGCCGGGCGGGCGGACAAAGTCAAAGCCTGCTAGATCAAAATGGCGGAGCTATTTGTTTAGTCCATGGGCGAAGCCCGACGGGCTCCTGGGCCAGCAATCCTTGTAAAATTCCCGTTGCGGTCTGGTTCGGGAGGCATCCATTTGGAGGTGAATGCATATCCGTCGTGTTGCCATCACCGGTCTTGGCGCCATCACTCCGCTGGGCCACTCCGTGCCCCCCACTTGGTCCGCGCTGACCGCAGGCCGAAGCGGCATCGGGCGGATCACTCGATTCGACCCGGCGGGCTGCACGGTGCAAATCGCCGGCGAAGTCAAAAATTTTGAGCCGTCGGCGCCTTTGGCTCAACCCTTGCTTCCGCGCGGGCCGCACGGTGCGCCTCTGCTGACGGCGGTTTCGCCGAAGGAGGTAAAAAAACTCGGCCGTTTTACGCATCTCGGCCTGACGGCGGGACTCGAAGCCTACGCGGATTCCGGATTGGATTCGGCGCGTGCCACGCTGCGGCCGGAGCGCGCCGGGGTAAATTTAGGGGTGGGCCTCGGAGGTCTGCCGGAAATCGTGGCTATGCACGAAACCTGGCGCGAGGGCGGCTACCGCAAAATCTCCCCTTTTTTCATTCTGCAAACGGCGCCCAACATCCTGGCGGGACAGCTCGCCATCTCCCTTGATTTTCGCGGGACCAACATGAGTGTGGCCTCGGCTTGCGCCACGAGCGGCCATGCGCTCGGCGAGGCGGCGCGCGTGATCCAACGGGGCGAAGCCGACGTGATGATCGCCGGCGGCGCGGAAGCCGTCGTCACACCGCTGGCCGTCGGCGCGTTCGCGCAGATGAAAGCGCTTTCGACCCGCAACGAAGATCCCGAGAAAGCCTCGCGGCCCTACGATGCCCACCGCGACGGGTTTGTGCTGGGCGAGGGCGCGGTGGTCTTTGTCCTGGAGGAACTGGAGCAGGCCCAAAAGCGCGGCGCGCACATCTATGCCGAGCTGCTCGGCTACGGCGCGACGGCCGATGCCCATCATCTGTCCTCCCTGGCGCCCGAAGCCGAAGGTTCGCGCCGCGCGATGCAGCTGGCGCTCGACGATGCGCGCCTCGCACCGGAACGCATCGCCTATGTTTCCGCCCACGCCACGAGCACGCCGGGCGGCGACGGCGAGGAGGCGGCGGCCATTGCGCGGGTTTTTGCCGCAGGGAAAAGCCAACTCCACGTCAGCGCGGTGAAATCGATGACCGGGCACCTGCTCGGCGCGGCGGGCGCGCTGGGCGCGATGGCGGCGGTGCTGGCGATCCACCATGGGGTGGTTCCGCCGACGATCAATCTCGACCAGCTCGATCCGGCGTGTGCCGCGCTCGGTTTGAATTTCACGCCGAATGCGGCGGTGGAAAAGCAGGTGGAATATGCGCTGACCAACAGCTTTGGTTTTGGCGGGACCAATGCCTCGCTGGTGTTCGGACGGGTGTGAAATGTGGAAATCAGGAAATCAGGACGAGGGCCGATCACCTCACCGAGAGAGCGAGAACGAAGTGGGTGCGGCATACCAACTTCGTATCTGCGTCAATCCGCGTGATCTGCGGTGAAATTCCGGGTCCAGGTTGGTTTCTTCCGCGGATGACGCCGATCAACGCGGATGTTTCCAAGTGAGGTCAAAGCGCTTTCTGTTATTTTAGACAGGTTCAAAACGCGTTGGGGGTCAATGCGCTTCACCGGCTGGCTGAACTGTCATTCATCGCCAATGAAATCGTCGCTGTCGCGGTCCGAATTCCGATTGCCGAGGTAGGGCGGATTATCCGCCGTTTGTCATTCCGAGGGAAACGAGGAATCTCGGGTCGGGTGAGATCCTTCGCTTCTAGGAAACAGCCGCTGTTTCTTTCCCGTCGGGGGCAAATCGGAGTTTTGCGTTGGGAGCTGCCAATGAACGGATGCCACATGCGCACGAATTCAGCCTTTCTAGGTGGAGCGGCTTGACCTCAAGACGCTCTCAGCGCGTTGAGGTCAACGCGCTCCACCCGCGCTGCCGCGCGAAACA
>JBEKQH010000292.1:0-3590 GCA_049519915.1 Opitutaceae bacterium | reverse complement strand
AAAACGCCGGCGGAAGTCGAGGCGGCGGTGCGCCGTCTCCAGCAGCGTATCTGGGACGAACTGCAGATCACCGCTTCGTTCGGCCTCGCCGCCAACAAGCTTGTGGCGCAGATCGCGTCCAAGCTGCGCAAGCCGCGCGGGTTCGTGGTCGTGCCGCCCGGCGGCGAGGCGGAGTTTCTTTCGCCGCTCTCCGTGGGGAAACTCCCCGGCGTCGGGATGAAAACCGAGGTGGAGCTGGCGAGGCACGGGATCAAAATCGTCAGCGATTTGTTCGCGCGCAGCGAAAGCGATTTGGCGGCGATCTTCGGCCGCGATTGGCGGGGGTGGCTCCAACTGGCGCGGGGAATCGACGACCGCCCGGTCGAGACCGCCGAAGAAGACGCCAAAAGCTATTCGCAGCAGGAGACCTTTGCGAACGATGTGGGCGACTTCGCCGCCGTCGAACGCGTGGCCAAGGGCATGCTGGACGAATTGATGCGAAAAGTTCGCGCCGATCGGAAACGCGTGCGGACGATGACGGTGAAAGTGCGCTATCCGGATTTTTCGCAAGAGTCGCATGGACGCAGCCTGGACACGGCCACCGACCTGGAGACGCCCTTTTACCCGCAGATCGCGCCGTTGTTGCGCGCGGCTTGGAAGAAGCGGTGCCCGCTGCGGCTCGTGAGCGTCCGTCTGTCGGGGGTCGAAGACGGCCCGGCTCAACTGGAGATGTTTGCGCAAATGGACGAAAAACGTCGTCGGCTCGCCGCCGTGCTCGACCGGTTGAACGCCGCCGGCTCTAATGCCGCGGTGCAACGCGGACACCAACTTGCCAACCGGCCGCGACCTGATTGATTTTTATCCGCCATGCCGATTTACGAATTCTACTGCTCGGAGAACCATAAGATTTATCAGTTTTTTGCGAAGACGCTTGCGCAGGGGCAAATTGTGCCGAAGTGCCCCGACAATCCCGCGTTTGGCATGGTGAAGGTCGTCTCGAATTTTGCCGTGACTACCTCGGGCAAGGGCGGAAAGCAAAAGGCGGGCGATAACGATACGGCCGGCGGTGTTGGGCCCGACGTGGCCGACGATCCGCGGATGGAGGCGGCTTTCGGCGCGATGGAGCGCGAGTTTTCCGGCGTCGACGAAAACGATCCCCGGGCCATGGGCCGGATGATGCGTCGGATGGCCGAGCTTACGGGCGAGAAGATGGAGGGGGAGATGGAAGAAGTCGTGCGCAAGCTCGAGGAGGGCGCCGATCCGGAATCACTGGAAGAACAGATGGGCGGCGGGGAGGCGCAGGCCGATCCCGAAGGGGAAGGAGTTCCGCCCGCTGCGGGCGCGATGGAGAGGGAAGCGAAACGGTCCCCGTTTCGTGTGCGCCGCCGGGCACCGGTCCGCGATCCGAAGCTCTATGACTATGAATAGGCTCGGATAGCCGATATCTTCTGATTGCCGATATTTTGCCGAGGTATTTGGATCGCTGGATGTCGATCAACAGCCGAGTTAAGGCGGCACAACCTGGGTCTCCCGTTGCGGAACCCAATCCGTTTTGGATACGTTGGAGCGGGTTTTTGGTCGGCGGCATCATTGCCTTGGCGGTCGTGGCGGCCTATTGGAACAGTTTTTCGGTCCCGTTTATTTTCGACGATGAAGTGGCGATCGTGAACAATCCGACGATCCGGCATTTGGGGTCGTCTTGGTTGCCGCCGCCGGGGGTCAGCGGTGTGACCGGCCGGCCGCTGATCAATTTTTCCTTGGGGATCAATTATGCGCTGGGCGGGTTGGACGTGCGAGGGTACCACGCCCTGAATCTGGCCATTCATGTCCTGGCCGCGTGGACGCTGTTTGGGATCGTCCGGCGAACGCTCCTTGAATATCCAACCTCCAAGTCGAACCAGCTGTTAAACGCTGTTTCAAATCCGGAGACGACGTCATCGAAGTCAAGTTTTACAAGAGAGGCGACCCTGCTCGCGTTGTCCGTGGCGCTGCTTTGGGCGGTGCATCCGTTGCAGACGGAATCGGTCACTTGCGTGGTCCAGCGCACCGAGTCCCTGATGGGGCTGTTTTATTTGCTCACGCTGTATTGTTTTATCCGGGGCGCTGAAAGCCAAAGGGCAGAGGGCAGAGAGCAGAAGGCAGAGGCCAGAGTCCAGATTCCAGAAAAAGAAATTCAGAAACCGTCTGACTTCTGCTCTCTGCCCTCTGGCTGCTGGCTTCTGGCTTCTGTTGGCAGCTGCCTGCTGGGCATGGCCAGCAAGGAGGTCATGGTCTCGGCTCCCTTGATCGTGCTGCTTTACGACCGGACGTTTGTGGCCGGCTCGTTTCGCGAGGCATGGAGACAGCGCGGTCGATGGCATGCCGGCCTGGCCTGCACGTGGTTGCTGCTCGGATTCCTCGTGGCCAGGGCCGGCGGGAGTCGCGGCCAGGCCGCCGGCTTCGGCTTAGGCGTCAGTTCCTGGCATTATGCCCTCACGCAATGCCAGGCGATCCTCCTGTATCTCAAGCTTTCGCTCTGGCCGCATCCGCTCATCCTGGATTATGGGACCCACGTCGTATCGCACTTGGCCGAGGTCCTGCCGCTGGCGCTCATCGTGGTCCTACTGGTTCTAACCACACTTATCGGACTGTGGCAACGGCCAGTCTGGGGGTTTCTCGGCGCCTGGTTTTTTGCGATCCTCGCACCCAGTTCCAGCGTGGTCCCCCTGGTCGCGCAGACGGTGGCCGAACACCGGATGTATCTGCCGCTGGCCGCGGTGATCGTATGGGCCGTGCTGGGCCTGCACGCGCTGCTGGAGCGGCGCAGCTTGGTGATTATATTGGCGTTGGCCTTGGGCCTGGGCTGGACCACTGCGCAACGCAACCGAGATTACCGCAGCGAGCTGGCGATCTGGCGCGACACCGTGGCCAAGTGCCCGGACAACGAACGCGCACATAACAATCTGGGCGATGTCTTGTTCAAAGAGCCGGGGGGATTGTCGGAGGCGATAATTGAATTCAAAGCCGCCTTGCGGCTCGACCCCCATGCGGCGAAACCCCATAATAATCTTGGCAATGCCTTGCTCCAACTGCCGGGGCGGTTGCCTGACGCGATGGCCGAGCTTGCAGCCGCGCTGCGGCTCGAGCCCAATTATGCCGAGGCGCACAACAACCTGGGCAATGCCCTCCTGTTGATTCCGGGGCGTTTGGACGACGCGATGGCCGAGTACCAGACCGCATTGCGCCTCAAGCCCGATTACGCGGAAGCGCACTATAATTTGGGCAACGTTTATTACCAATCGGACCGGTTTGCGGATGCGCTCGGCGAATACGAAATCGCGATCCAGCTCAATCCGGATTACGCCGAAGCTCACAACAATTTGGGCAATGCCTTGGCTGAATTAGGCCGGCTGCCGGAGGCGGTCGGACAATACGAGCTGGCTCTGCATTTGAATCCCGGATACGAGAACGCCCGCAAGGATCTGGAACAAGTTCGGAAGGCTATGGCTCAGGCGCGGTTTAAATCGGAAAATTAAAAGCGCGTTTGTGCCCTAGCCTGGATCGATCCTACCTTCGTGGGATCGATCCGCCCTGCGGGCCGACCCTGTCGGGGCTAGCCGCGACAAAGTCGC
>JBEKQH010000291.1:0-3599 GCA_049519915.1 Opitutaceae bacterium | reverse complement strand
CCAGCGGCGGATACTGATTGCGGTCATTTCAGCGGCGGATTTTGCTTTTCCGATGCCGAAAAAGAGTCGAGCCAGGGCGGCAGCCGTTTCCAGGCCAGCGGCCGACGGTATCGCGCCACTACCGGGGCCAAATACGTTTTTGGCCCGCCGGAGCGTTCTCCTGGCCGGCGCCGTGGTCGTGCTCGCGACGTGGGTCGCCTATCACAATAGTTTTCACGGGCCGTTTATTGCCGACGACTACGACGGGATTGTCGGCAACGCTTCCATCAAAAACTGGAAAAGCGCTCTCTTTCCACCCACCGACACGACCACGGCGGGACGACCGCTCTTTAGTCTGACTCTGGCCCTCAACTACGCTTTGGGCGGAATGAACGTTTGGGGTTATCATGTTTTCAACCTGCTGGTGCACACTCTGGCCGGTCTCACGCTGTTCGGAATCGTTCGGCGGACCCTGCTTCGTCCCGCGATGGCGGGACGAAGATCGCAAATTTCAGATCTGAGATCCGGGATGTCAGAGCCAACCTGGTTGGCTCTGGCGGTAGCCGTGATCTGGGCGGTGCATCCGTTGCTGACCCAAGCCGTGACCTTCATTTCAGAACGGGCCGAGTCCCTGATGGCGCTGTTCTATCTGCTGACGTTGTATTGCTTCATTAGAGGAGTGGAAGCCAGAGGGCAGGAGGCCAGAGGCCAGATTTCGGAGAACAGTGACCGAAGAACGGAAGGAAAGAGGCGGATTGCTTCTAATTTCTGGTCTCTGCCCTCTGCCCTCTGGCTTCTGTTCTCTGTTTTCTTCTGTCTCCTCGGCGTCATGACCAAGGAAGTGATCGTGACCGCGCCGGTGATGATTTTTCTTTACGATCGCACTTTTGTCGCCGGTTCGTTTGGCCAGGCTTGGCGGCGTCACTGGCGGTATTTCCTCGGGCTGGCGGGCATCTGGGTGCTCCAGGCCTTCATCATGCGCATCAAAGGACAGGGCGCCGGGTTCAATCAGGGCGTGACCTCGTGGCATTACGCCCTGACTTCCTGCCGATCCGTCGTGCTCTACCTCAAATTGGCGATCTGGCCGCATCCCCTGGTGTTCGATTATGGCAGCAAGTCCATCATCGTTCAACACGGGGCCGAGATTTTGCCGCAAGCGCTCGTTCTTGTGGCCTTGTTGACGGGCACAGCCATCGCACTCTGGCGCTGGCCAGCCGTCGGTTTCGCCGGGGCGTGGTTTTTCGTCGTGCTCGCCCCGGCCTCCAGCATCGTTCCAGTGGTCTTTCAGCCGACCGCGGAATATCGGGCCTATTTGCCTTCGGTCGCGATCGTCGCGCTGGTGGTGCTTGGGCTGCACGCACTGATCGGACGCCGCAGCTTGATTATATTTGCCGCGGTCGCGGTGGGGCTGGGCTGGCTGACGGTTCTTCGCAACAACGACTACCGCAGCGAGCGGTCCATCTTGAGCGACACCGTGGCCAAGTGTCCGGGCAATGCCAGGGCGCACAACAACCTCGGGCTGGTCTTGACGCATATACCAGGATGCGAGACGGAGGCAGTCGCCCAGTGCGAAGCCGCGGTAAAGCTAGAACCTTGCACCGCCGGCTACCACAGCGAACTGGGATCGGCCCTGGCCAACGTTCCCGGCCGGGAGCGCGACGCGATCGCCGAGTATCGAACGGCGCTGCGGATCAAACCCGACTCGGCCGACACGCACAACAACCTAGCCATGTCTTTGCAGGACGCCGGGGATTTCCCGGCCGCCTTGGCCGAGTACAAGGAAGCGCTGAAACTTGCGCCCACCTCGGCCTGGATTCATACCAATCTGGGCGCTCTTTATTCCGGCATGCCCGGCCGATTGGCCGACGCAATTTCGGAATTTGAAGCGGCGTTAAAGGTCGATCCGGATATGTTTATGGCGCGCTGCAATCTGGCCAACAGCCTCGCCCGTGAGGGACAATTTGCGGCGGCGCGCGCGGAATATGATGAAGCGCTAAAGCGGCATCCCGACTACGCGGATGGGCATATCGGCCTCGGCGTGATGTTAGTCCAGTTGGGGCGGTTGGACGACGCGATCGCCCAATTCGAAAGCGCGCTGCAACTTCAACCGGGCAATGCCTCCGCGCAGGAAGACCTGGCCTTGGCGCAATCGATGAAGCAGAAGGGCCTTCCGCCGAACGCGCCTAATTTTAAGTAAGAAGAACGCTCAAGATTGACGCCTCGGGACGGGGAGAGTCTGTCCGCGCCGCTTGCGTGGTCAAAAGGCCGGAATATCGGCTTCCGCCCGCGTAATCTTTGGTAAACTCCGGTGGTTCCGGCTCAAAAAAATTGACGCCGGCCGTTTCCCCCCACTTCGCTTGCGCCATGACTTTTTCCGAAATCTCCGCCTCTCTTCCCTCCACCGCCGTCACCCAAATCGATCATCTGCCCTACCCCCGCCTCGGCTCTGGCAAGGTCCGCGAACTCTTCGACTTAGGCGATGCCTTGCTGCTCGCCGCCACCGACCGTCTTTCGGCCTTCGATGTCATCCTTCCCGACGGCATTCCGGGCAAGGGCATCCTGCTTACGCAAATGAGCCTGTGGTGGTTTGCCCAAACCCGGGGTCTCATGGCCAACCATCTGCTACCCGACCAGGCCGCCGAGTTCGCGCGGCGCGGCCTGCATGACCGCGATTTACAACTGCGGAGCATGATCGTGAGAAAGCTCAAGCCGCTCACGATCGAGTGCGTCGTACGGGGTTACCTCGTGGGCAGCGGCTGGAGCTCGTACCAAAAGACCGGTCAGGTCTGCGGCCATCGCCTGCCGGACGGACTCCGCCAGGCCGACCGCCTGCCCACGCCGCTCTTCACACCGACGACCAAAGCCCCCAAGGGCCAGCACGACGAGCCGATCGACGACGCCCAGGGTGCCGCCATGACCAGCCCGGCCCTCTACGAAAAAGTCAAGGCGGCCAGCCTGGCGCTCTACACGTTCGGCCGCGACCGCGCGGCGCGCGCCGGCATTATCCTGGCCGACACCAAATTCGAGTTCGGCACCGACTCCGCGGGCAATGTGTTGCTGATCGATGAAGTGCTCACGCCGGACTCGTCGCGGTACTGGCCCGCCGAAAGTTATGCGCCCGGCCAGTCGCCGCCCAGCTACGACAAACAATTCGTGCGCGACCATTTGCTCGAAATCAAATGGGACCAAAAGCCCCCCGCCCCCCGCCTGCCGGCTAACATCGTCAAACGCACGCAGCAAAAATATCTGGCGGCGGTCCAGGAGCTTATGGGGTAAAGCCGCGCGGCGCAGGTAACAGGTAAAAAGAGACCCGGCTCGCAACCTTGGAACCTGCTACCTGAAACCTTGATTTATTGCGGCACTCGGAGATTCGACTCGGCCGCAACCAGCCCAGCCTGCGCCCGGCAGAGCTCACGGCGGAGCCAATCGAGCGCCGCATTGACGGCGCGCTCCTGCACCGTGCGGCGCGGCCCCGGATGACTGAGCTTTTTTGACCACACCCCGTGAGGTGCGTGCAAGGCCAAGTGGATTGTGCCCACGGGATTTTCTTTCGTCCCGCCGCAGGGCCCGGCAAATCCGGTGACGGCCAGCGCATAGTCGGCGCCGAGCTTCTCCGCCGC
>JBEKQH010000290.1:0-3600 GCA_049519915.1 Opitutaceae bacterium | reverse complement strand
GTCCTTGACGAAGGCGTTGACGGCCACGCGGTGGGCCCACGAGTCGTAAGGCCAGAGATACGCCCGTTTTTCATCCGGGCTCAGCTTGCGCCGGTGCATGGCCATCCAGGTGGCGGTCCAGGCAAATCCGTTCGCCCCGCGCACAAGCAGCGTGCCGGGAAATTTAGTCCGGCACAACGCGATCCGGTAAGGGATCCACGGCGCGGCAAACGCCGCCGTATTCAAGATCACGAGCTTTCCCACCCTGTCCGGCTGTCGTGCGCCGAAGCCAAACCCGATCGCGCCGCCCCAATCGTGCAACACCAGATGCACCCGCCGCAGCTTGAGATGCGCCACCAGGGCCTCGAGATCGGCCACGCGGGTGGCCAGCCGGTAATCGTAGCCCTGCGGTTTGTCCGACAAGCCCATGCCCACGTGGTCGGGCACGATACAACGCAAGCGCGGGCTGAGCGCCGTCACCAGATCGCGAAAATAAAACGACCACGTCGGATTGCCGTGCACCATGAGCACGGCCTCATCGTTGCGCGGGCCTTCGTCGAGAAAACTCATCCGCGCGCCGCTCGGCGTGGTGAATCCTTGCGGGGTAAACGGATACAGCCGCTTCAACCAGTCGGGAATCGTCATGGGCGGGCTCATGCGGGGATTTGGCTCACTGAAAGCCTGTCACCATTCGAGGGCCAGCATCATGCAATTGAGGCCGCTGCCGATGCCCAGCAGCGCCGCTTTTTCACCCGCCCGCAGCACGCCGGTTCCGGCGGCCAACGCCAGCGTGGCCGGCAGCGAAACCGAGCCCATGTTGCCGAGAGTTTCGAACGTCGAGAAATCTTTCGCCGGATCCAGCCCAAGCGCCTCGTAGAGCTTCCGGCGGTGCGCGCTGCCCACCTGATGGCAAATAAAGCGCGCCACCTCGGCTTCGTCCAGACTGGCGGATTCTTTGAACTCGCGCCACGTTTCCTGCGCCAGGCCGACGCCGGCCGCGAGCAACGACTCCGAATCGGTCTGCATGTCCAGGCCGCCGGTTGACCCCGTGTCGCCCTGGCATAGACGGCTATGCTCCGTCGCCGCCCGCGCCACGCCGCCAAGCAACCGGTGCCCGCGGCCCTTGGCCAGCGAGCGATGGCAGACAATCGCTCCCACCGCGCCCGAACCGATGGTGAGATTGGCGAAAAAGGGCTTGATTTCATTGCGCGTCAGCGGCGCGGCCAGCAACTGCCGGAGCGTCTGTTCCACCAGCGGCCGGCCATGTTCGCCGGCGACAATCAACCCGCATCGCGCCTGTCCCGACTCGATCATGGCCCCCACGATCGTGAGCGCGTTGAGAAACCCGAGACAGGCGTTGGAGACATCGAAAATTTGCGCCTGCGCCGGCAGGCCGATCTTTTGATGGGCAAAGGCCGCCGTCGCCGGTTCAAGCATGTCCCGGCTGACCGCGGCATGGACAAACACATCGATTTGCTCCGCCCGCAGCGCCGATTGCGCCAGTACCGCGCGCCCCGCCGCCGCGCTCGCCTCCGATGGCCGCGTGCCCGCGGGCCAAACCCGCCGTTCGCGGATGCCGGACATCAGCTCGAGCCGGCCAAACGGCAGTTTCAACCGTTCGTAGAGCGGACGCAGCCGCTCCTCTATTTGCGCCGACGTCCAAACCTCGTCGGGCAGCGCCACGGCGATCGATTCAATGAAGACATGTTCGAATTTCATTCGAAAAACGCCCAACGCCAAAGCGCCAAATTCCAAGGAAACTCCATTTTAGAAATCATTATTTGGCCTTGGGCGCTTGGGGGGATGGAGTTTCCGCCGCCGACACCGGCGGCTCCGGTCGCATGGCGAGCCGGATGATGTCCTGGTCAAAGTAGTTGCAGCCGAGTCCGGCGTCGACCACCCACGCCGCTCCATTCACCCCGCTGCTGCGTCCGCTGAGCAGAAACAAAACCGTGTCCGCCACCTCCTGCGTGGCGAGCGCGCGTTGGCGAAAGGTCATTTTTTCCGCGTAGAGATAGCTTTCCAGATAGCCGGGAATCCCAGCTGACGCACTGGTCTTGAGCGGGCCCGAACCGACCACGTTGAAGCGCACCTCGCTGTCGGCGCTAAACGATTTGGCCAAAAACCGCGCGCACGACTCGAGCGCCGCCTTGATCGGGCCCATGTAACCGTAGTTGTCGGGCGTGACGGCGAGCGAAGAGATGCCGAGCGTGACAACGGAGGCGTCGCGGGTGAGATGCGGCTTGAACGCGCGGGCGATCTCGACAAGCGAAAACGCCGAGACGGCGGTCGCCTGCAAGAAATCGGCACGCTTGGTCTCGTGGAACGGTCTGAACCCGCCGCTGTAGTTAGCGAACGCGATCGAGTGCACCAGGCCCTGCAGCGGCGTATGGCCGGCAGCCTGAACCTCGGCCGCCAGCCTCTCCGCGGCGCCCTCCTGCTCAACGTCGCAAACGAACACCGGCCGGCCGGTCAAGAGCGCCTCAAGGGACCTCTTGCGCTCGTCGGAGCGGACGCTGTAAACCACGCGGGCACCCTGCTCTTCCAGCGAACGCGCCACGTGCCAGGCCACGCTCTTGCGGTTGGCCACGCCAAAAACAAGAAAGGCCTTACCGGTGAGTTGAAGAAAATCAGGCATGGAGAATTGGAAAATTCCAAACTCCAAACCTACAAATCACAAACAAATCCGACACATCGCTAATAAACCATGATCGGTTCCTGGTTTCCTGGCTTCCTGCTAAAAAACAATCAGCATTTTTGAGAGAGAAGCCATGAAGCCAAGAAAGGCAGCTCGATTCCTGGTTTCCTAATTCATTATTGTTGTTGCTGCTGTTGTTGCGCGGCCGGACCGCCCTCGGGGACCTTCCAAATGGCGGAAAAGTCCACCGTCAGCACGCGCTTGTCGCCGCTATGTACGCTGCCGTGCATCATATGGAATCCGGCCACCAAATCCTTTTGTTTTATTTCAATGGTGACCGTCTCGCCGGGATAAACGGAGTTCCGGAAGCGCACGTCGTTGATCTTGGCCAGCAGCGGCACGCCCGTGGGTTTGCCGGTGCCGGCCATCTTGCGCGCGAGATAAAGCGCGCCGGTCTGGAAAACCGCCTCGCAAAGCAGCACCCCGGGGGTGATCGGCGCGCCGGGGTAATGCCCGCGGTAAAAATCCTCGTCGGCGCGAAAGGTCCGGCGCGCGACAAGGCCGGTTTCGGACTCGCTGACAATTTCGTCGACGAACAAGAACGGCGGACGGTGCGGAATGAGGTCGGTGACGGGGATCATGGAGAGATTTATTAACCGCTAATCAACGCGAATGGACGCGAATAGAAAACCTTAACCACAGATAACACGGATTGGCACGGATGATTTTGTCATTCCGAACGCAGCGAGGAATCTCACCTCTCCGCCGAGAAAAGACGGGGATTCCTCGCTGCGCTTCTAGGAAACAGCCACTGTTTCTTTCCCGTCGGGGGCAAAACGGAGTTTTGCGTTGGGAGCTGCCAATGAACTTGGCCTACGCGGCGTCTCCATTTGTCATCCAGAGCGCCAGCGAAGGATCTCGCAAGATCGCGACATATACGTGAGATGGCTGATGCCGCTTCGCTCGGTACCTCGCCAGGCTCG
>JBEKQH010000289.1:0-3605 GCA_049519915.1 Opitutaceae bacterium | reverse complement strand
AGGTCGGGCAGTTCGGCAATCTCTGCCGCCATAAGGTGAATGACGCCTTGTTCGTTTTGAACTTTGCCGGTGATGATGAGCGCGGGCTCGAGATTGATGATAAGCCGGGCCTTCTCGAACAGCCGGGGCCGCACGATGGCGTTCGCCGTGCCGGTCTCGTCTTCGAGCGTGATAAAACAAAATCCCTTGGCCGTCCCGGGCCGCTGTCGGCAGGTCACCGTGCCCGCGACTGTCACCCGCTCGCCCGGCCGGACGTTTCTCAACTCGGCGGCGGGCAAGATCCCCGGGAGCTTGTCGCGGAGCCATTTCATCGGGTGGGCGCCGGTCGTCAGCGAAAGATGAAGATAATCGGCCTGCACGCGCTCCCAGGGCGTCATCGGTTTCAAGGGCGCCGGCGTGGCTTCGTCGGTCGCGATCGCAGACCGAAACAAATCGTCGCCGGCATTCACCGCCTCAACCTGCCAGAGCGCCGCGCGGCGATGCCCGGCCAGCGCATTGAGCGCCCCGGCCCCGGATAATATACGCCGTTCCGTCGCGCTGAGTTTCGTCCGCCGCATAAAATCGGCCATCGAGGCAAAGGGGCGCTCCTTTCGGGTGGCCAGCAAGGTGGCGATGCTGTCCGCCCGCAGTCCGTTCACGGACGCCAATCCGAGCCGGAGCGTATCGTCGGCATCGACCCGGCATTTTTCGTCGGAATTCAGGACACATACGGGCAGGAACCTTATCTTGCGCCGGCGCGCGTCCTGCACCAGCGATGCCGGCGAGTAAAACCCCATCGGCTGGCAGTTGATCAGGGCCGCATAGAACGCGGCCGGCCGATACACTTTGAGCCAGGCCGAGGCATAGGCGATCAAGGCGAAGCTGATCGCGTGTGATTCGGGGAAACCATAAAGCGCGAATGAGGCGAGGGATTTTAGGATATAGGCCGATGCGTCGTCGCTGACCTGGTTTTTCCTCAAGGCGTCGCCGAGCTTGGCCTTCATCCGGTCGAGGCGCTCCGGGGAACGCGTGAATCCAATAGCCCGCCGCAGTTCGTCCGCTTCCGCCGCGCTGAAACCGCCCAGCTCCATTGCCACCCGCAGAATCTGCTCCTGAAACAACACCACGCCGAGCGTGCGCTCCAAAATCGGTCGGGTCCGCTCATCCGGATACGTAACCGGAACCTTGCCCATGCGCCGCGCGAGATAGGGATTCACGGCATCGCCCTGGATGGGGCCGGGCCGGATGATGGCGACCTCGATGGCCAGGTCGTAGAAATTCTCCGGCTTCAGGCGGGGCAGCGTGGCCATCTGGGCGCGGCTTTCGATTTGGAACACGCCGACGGTATCGGCCTCGCCGATCAATTTGAACGTCGCGGGATCGTCTTTCGGCAGCCGGGCCAGATCCACCGGCTGTCCACGCTGCGCGCAAATCTCCAGGGATTCCTGCAAGACGGCCATCATGCCAAGGCCGAGCAGGTCCACTTTTACGAGGCCCATATCCTCGCAATCGTTTTTGTCCCACTGGAGGACGCTGCGGCCGGGCATCCGCGCATTTTCCAACGGCACATACTGCGAAAGATTCCCCGCACTCATCACCATGCCGCCCGAGTGTTGTCCGAGATGGCGGGGCAATCCGTAAACTTGCCGGCAGGTGTCGAGCAGCGCGGGCAGCCGCGGATGGGCGTCGGTCATTCCGGCCCTTTTCAACTGTTCTTTCAACTCCAAGGTATGCGGATAGTCGCCGCCGTGAAAAAGGCGGCTGAACCGGTCGAGCACATCGTCGGGCAATCCGATGACCTTGCCGACCTCGCGCAGGGTGCTTTTGCCCCGAAACGAAATCACATTGGCGGTCATGGCCGCGCCGAGTCGTCCATAACGCCGATAGACTTCCTGGATGACGCTCTCGCGGGCCTCGCCGCTCGGCAGGTCGAGGTCGATATCCGGCCAGTCGGTGCGTCCTTCCGACAGGAAACGTTCG
Organism: Opitutaceae bacterium; assembly: GCA_049519915.1. Lineage (GTDB taxonomy): Bacteria > Verrucomicrobiota > Verrucomicrobiia > Opitutales > Opitutaceae > DASRHD01. The sequence goes on along the minus strand of JBEKQH010000289.1, from coordinate 1,646 downwards.
AAAAGCAGTTTGCTCGCGATGGGATCGACCGCCGTGATGCCGAGCGAGTAGCACACCGCGCTATTGGCTGCGCTGCCCCGTCCCTGGACCAGAAGGCCGCGCTCGCGCGCGAACGCGCAGAGATCCCAGATGATTAGAAAATATCCGCTGAATCCGAGTTTGGTGATAAGATCGAGTTCGCGCTCCAACTGCCGGCGCACCTCGCCGATCACGGAACCGTAGCGCTGCTGGGCGCCGAAAAACGTCATCTTGCGCAGAAACGAGCCCTGCGATTCGTCGCCGGGCACTGGGTAGTCGGGAAACCGGTAGCCGAGGTTCGCAAGGGTGAAGTCCAATCGTTCGGCCAGCCGTTCGGTATTCGCAAGGGCGTCCGGCAAATCGGCAAATAAGTGCGCCATCAACGGAGCGCTTTTTAGCCGGCGCTCACGGTTGCGGGCGAGCCGGCGTCCCGCGGCATCGAGCGTCGTATGCTCGCGCAAACAGGTGAATACATCGAGCACGTTGCGCGCATCGGGCGTGGCATAGAGCACGCCGTTGGTGGCGAGAAGCGGCCGGCCGGAAGCGCGGGCCCAATCGACCAAAAATTCATTTTCTTCCTCTTCGCCCGGCACCCGATGCCGTTGCAATTCGACGAACAACCGGTCGCCGTCGAAAATTTTGCGCAACCGCTCCCCTGCTTCGGCGGCCGCGGACGGACCGCCGGTGCGCCAGGCGCGCCGCACCGGACCTTCTTCATCGCCGGTGAGGGCGATCAGGCCTTGGTTGTTTTCCGCCAATTCGCGCCAGGCGATGCGTCCCTCGCCTTTGGCGGCTCGAAGATGCGCCGTGGTCAGGAGCCCGCAGAGTTGACGGTAGCCCGCTTGGGTCGCAACCAGCACCGGCACGACGGTTTGGTCCTCCATCGTGAGTTCGCAACCGACCAGAGACCGGACGCCCGCCTCTTTTCCCGCCATGTGCAGCCGCACGGCTCCGTAGACGCCGTCGCGGTCGCACAGGGCAAGCGCGGGCAACTGCAGCCGGCCCGCTTCGGCGGCCAGGGATTCCGGAAGCGACCCACCGCGCAAAAACGAGAAAGCGCTTCGGGCGTGGAGTTCGACGTAGGGCATGAAGAGGATTTTAAACGCCAAACGCCAAACGCTGAACGCCGAACGTCGAACGCTGAAGGCAGCGCCAATCTGCCGGATTTTGATTTTTGCATTTTGTAACGGCGCGTTAAGGATAACGCGCCCTACCTCAATTTGTATTCAGGACATATCTGTAGAATTAAGGATCGATCTTTTTTAGTTCAGCGTTCGACGTTTATTATTCGGCGTTCAGCCTTCAGTTTTCAGCCTTCGCTTGCGTCGCCGCTCAGTCGAATACGCCTTCCACGCACCAGCCCTTGGGCGTCCGCGCGAGCTGATAGATTCCGCCTTGGGCCATTTCGACCTGCCAGTGCTCAACGGCCCATGCCTCGGCCGTCCACCAATCGCCGGAAGAGCGCCAGGGTCCACTGACCTTGCGGACGGCGCCGCACAGATTCTCGCTAGCGAGTTCGGCGGGCCGCGGACCCGCGCACGTTACGCGCACGGACCAGGGCGGACGAAACCGTCGCAAGGCTAGCCCGCGCAGCGGGTGCACGGGAGCGGGCTCGGGCACGGGGATCG
>JBEKQH010000288.1:0-3617 GCA_049519915.1 Opitutaceae bacterium | reverse complement strand
AGATCAGACGTTCCCGGCCACATTGGTGGGCAGGATGGCGAAGAGCAGATTGGAAGACGTATTCAGCGATTCGATGTTGACCAGGCCGAGGATGAGGTTGGACAGCAGCACGGACCGGATACGTTCCTGGAAGCGGTTGCCGATGGCCCGGACCGAAATGCCGACGAGAAGGACGTCGCACACGACCTGGATTTTGCCGTAGGCATAATCGTCCTTCACGACCGCAGATTTCAGCCAGCACTGATTGTCGTGAAAGCCGAGATCGTCGGCGGTCGCGATAAAAACCGAGGCCAGCACTCTTGTCTTGTTCACGTCAAGTTGGAGCGAACACCGGTTCTGGCTGAACAGCACCGGACCAGGGGCGACCGATCCGACAATGCTGTTGGTCTTGGCCGCGGCCAGAGCGGTGGCAAAGCTTATGCCCTCAGCATTGCCTGCCAATAGGACGCCCATGATGTCGGCCGCCCGGGTCACCGGCCGCGGAGCTTCCACCGGCGTGCCGAAATTGAGCACCATCACCGAGCCGGCGATCACGAGACCTTTGTTGCTGACCGCGCCTCCCGTGGCGAACTGGTTGGCCTGGATGGAAAACGCCCCCAATCCCATGACCGACAGGGCCAGACCGATGGGAACTTTCACGACATTTTCCTGCACGCAGAGCGCCGGGACATCGCCGAGATAAACCGATCTTTCTTGCACGATTCCGGGGTCGTAGGTGGTGAAGTTTTCCAGGTACGCGGCGAGCCCTGAGGTTGCGGCGGGCGGAGTGACCATCGCGACGCAAATTCCCGCGCGAAAACCCGAAAAGCTCTTGACGTCGGCCGTGCTCCAGTCGCGCAAATCGACGATTTGGTTCCGGCTGATCTCGATCTGTTCGCCGTGCAAAACGAAAATGCCGCAGACCGGATCTTTGAGGGTTTCTCCGGTGTCCGTGATCTGATTGTCGCGCACGACCAGTCCCGAGACGTCTCCGAGGCTGATCGCCCCGTAACCCATGAAGGCGCTTTGGTCCTGGGTCAGCTCGGTGATTGCCCGGCTCGGGCAGCGGGTGATCTCGTTTTCCACGATGAACAGTCCGTTGGTCGAGACGACCTCCGGGTTGTCCGTCAGGTTGAAAAATCCGACCGGACCGATGCCGCAGAGGCCCATGTCGCGGATACGGTTGTTCTCAATGTGCACATTGGTCAGCCGTCCCTCGAGGACAATGCGCCCTTGGGTTTCCGTGTTGTCGTAGGTGGTGTAGACCGGGAAGAGGAGGCTTTGGGTGCAACATTCGCCGGTGGACTGGCCGGGCGGGATGACGCCGACGGGATTGCCGACGATATTTCCCTTCGGATCGACGATCACCAAGCTGCCGAGAGTGATGCCGTTGCCGCGTCCGCCCTGGATCTCGTTCCGCAGGATATAAATATCCGTGGAAATTCCGCCGACTTGGATTCCCCCCGTGCCGGTGGGCTGCATCGCGGCGGCGGTGGGTTTCTTTTCGAGCAGCACCTGGTCGAGATCCTTGATGATGTTTGGGTTAAACTGGACGATGACGTTGGCCGGAGTGGTCGTGGCCGGTGCGAGGTCGGTTTGCACGACCTTTGGCAAAAGCGCGGCGGCGGCCAGTCCGACCCAGTTGTCCCACATATTGATTTCCGAGCCGCTGAGATAAACCGCCGGGTATTTGCTGTCCACGTTGGCCATGGCGATCTTGCAGCGCTCGATCTTCACGCTGGTGCTCTTGTTGACGTAAATGGCCGGCTGGTTGGAGGCGGTCACAATCAGGTTCTGCATTTCGACGTCCTTGGTGGCTTGGGCCGTTATTTTCTGAAGGACCACGTCGCGTGCGCCGACCAGCTCCCGGGCGGAAAATTGATCCAGCAAGATGCCGATGCTCCCTTGGTCGGCTTCGACCACGAAGGAATCGAGCTCGATATGTTGGGAATTCAAGACCGTGAGCACCGGCTTGTTGTTGGCGGCGACCGTCGCGCCCGGTTGCAGGCTCGGCGACACGATTCTCGTTTCGGGGCCGCAACCATAGATGCCGACATCGACCCGCCCGGAGATGACCACGTTTTCGTAGTAGAGCCCGGCCAACACGCAAATTTCGCCGCCTTCCGCCGGCAGATGCTTGATGGCTTCGTTGATGGACGTGTAATCGCCGACGGAATTGACGCCGTCGCCCACATGAAACGTGCAGCACGTGGCGCTTTCCTGCTCGGTGAGAGGCGGGAAAATGCGCCGGCAATCCTCGACCGGAAAGGTCTGCGTCTGGGCATCCCAATGGATGCAGGCCAACGGCGCGCGATAAATTGTGGTGCTATAGGGCGGCTGGTAGTTGTTGCCGTCGCCGCCGCAGGGCGGCCATTCGATCTGGCCGGTGGCGGTGCGCGCCGGGATGAGCCAATAGTCGCCGGACTCATAATTGCCCGGAGAGAAACGAACCTGAATGCCGTTCTCCAGATCGATCCAGGTGTCCACGTCCAACTGGATGCCATCGGATCCCGCGGAATTTCCAAACTGGTCCCAACGACGGACGCGGGCATTGATGCTTGGGTCGATCCCCACGGCCGGCTGCTGCAGGACCAGAGCCAGCGAATCCGCGACCGGATTCTGGATCTGGATCAAGGCGCCGGGCTGGTTTGGAATCGGGCCGAACAGATTGCTATCGTCGGTCAATTCGACCCAGTTATTGGCGAGGAAGCCCAGGTTAGCGTCGGGCCCCAGGCTGCTGACGTTGATGGTATTGGACGACACGCCGGTCACGGCGGCGACCACCGACCCGTTTTCGCGGGACCATTTGAACGTGGCTTTCTGGCCGTCGCCGCCTTTGTGAATCTCGACGCGATAAAGTTGGTTCTCCAGGCCGCGGTAGCCCGCCTGCGGGGTGGGTTCGCACGTGCAGTCGGACGAACCGGGGGTGGTCCGGGCCCAGAGTTTTCCTGATTTGGCCGACTTCACGGGCCGATACATCTCGGTGCAACAAGCGCCCGGCTTGGCCGTGACCGCGATCGAATTGGCGGCGAGCGGCTGGGCGATTGTGCCGGCCACCGGTGTGCCGGCCGCTGTAACGGGTTCGGCCACGACCCGCCAGACCGTTTGCAAACGCGCGGTCGTGTCCGCCTGGCCGAGCGCCGGCTCGCGCAGGCACGGATCGTCCAAGACGGTGACCAGCCGTTGCCAGACCTCGAGATAAAGGCGGAGGGCGTAGGCCGAGCCGCCGGTCAGCTCGTCGAGCAAATCGGCATCGGTCACGCCCGGATTAACGAGGTAAGTCTGGGCGTCGTAATCCTGGCTGGCGTCGCTCTCGCAGAGGATCCCGTCCACATAATAGCGGCCCCGGCCGATCATGATGGTGTTGGCGTCCGGGACCGTGATCTTAAAACCGGCGTCGCCTTTCGGTCCGCCGAAAGGCCCGACGATGTCGGTGATCTCGGTATCGCGGATATGATCGTCGATGGCCTGCTGTTCGTTGGAATCGGCATCCAGCGCGACGCGCCCCTGCTGTTGAAGCACGGCCGTGTAGTGCTTGTTCAGGTTGTGTCGAATGCGGCTAAAATCACCTTTCATAGTAGGACCTTGTTTTTTTGGTTAACAAAATTGGAGTGGAGAATGCTATATATTCAAAAAGC
>JBEKQH010000287.1:0-3627 GCA_049519915.1 Opitutaceae bacterium | reverse complement strand
GGGCGTCGCGCCTAGGCAAAAATCGGTGCCGAGCGCGCCCTTCAGCTCGGCGAGGGCGATCACGTTGTAGGTGGTTCCGTAGCTCCAGTAGGCGGGACCCTCGGGATAGCCGCCGTCAGGCTGGTAGCGGGCCATGACCCGCGGCAGAGACGCGCGCACGCCGTCGATAACCAGCCGGGCGAGCGCGGGATCGTCCTCGCCGAGTGCGAGGGCCGCGGTGAGAAGACCGCCATTGCAGACTTGGTTCCAGTTCATCTCAGCTTTGACCCAGAAGAGCCGCCGGTCTTTCCCGGCGTTTGGGCCGTAGGCCGCGGCGGCAAAGGCCAAGGACTTGTCGAGCAACGCCCGTTTGATCGTCGAGCGTTCCTCGGGCGTCAGTTCCCGGTAGAGCCAGTCATAGCCGATGCCAACCGCGAAACTCATTTCAGCGACGTCAAGGAAATGCGAGGGGTTCCAGTCGGCAAAGGCGGCGACGGTCAGCATGTCGCGTTTGGCGCGATGGGAGAACCGGACGTCGCCCGTCAGCCGGAAAGCCATCGCGCATGTCACGATCTGTTCGACGGCGGCGCGAGATTGGTCGAGCATCCTCGGACCGATCAGTCGGTGGCTGATCGACGGCGCGGAGAGCAGTTCCTCGGCCCGCGCGATGATTCGGGCGTGCAGGCGGGCGCGGAAAGGGTCGTGGGCGGCCGCGGCGAGGTCAGCCGCGAGCTGGTCGTCGGTCAGGAGCAGCCGCGGATGTCCAAGGCGGAAGTGGGCCATGGGATCATCGACGGATTGCGGCGGAAGCGTGCTTGAAAAGGCCAGCCACGGCCGGAGCAAAAAGAAAACAAAAAGGATCCAGCGCATCTTTTCGGGGGTGAAGAACTTCATTTCTATCGCGGCGCCACCGTCTTTTAAGGGCATGCCTTAATGGCGGCGACGCTCGTCGAATCGGGGTCTATCTTAAGCAACGATACTCTCGCGCGGACGCGAAAGAGCATGCAGACACTTTGTCCACATAGACGCAACCTGTCTGTGAATAACTTATGTTTCGATAGGTTACTCGTTATACCTTATGTATTACGCCATGAAGCGCTGAAGGTCGGAAACGTGCCCAGGGCCGGGGCGGCTGTTGTCGCCTTCATTTTGCCCCCGGCGGCCTGCCCTCTTGCCTGAATGGCGGCAAGCCTGCGCCGCCTGGCAAATCACCGAGCGGCCCGCCGGCCCCGGGTTGCGTCCGCCCGGAGCCGGTCGCTCGTCAAGATTTGAGCCTCAGCTTTTTGCCACGGTCAGCACTATGGTGGTGGTTGCGCTCAGTGGGCCGGAGTCGCCGGTGACAGTGATGTTGTAAGAACCGATCTTAGCGGAGGTGCCGACCGTAAACGTAAGCACGTCGGTTCCCGTGGTGGGATTCTTGCTGAAGGTCGCTTTAACGCCACTCGGCAGGCCGGAAGCGGCAAGCGTGACGCTGTCGGCGAAGCCGTTCTGCGGCTGCACGGCGATGGTCGAGGGGCCGGTTTTGCCGCGCTTCACACTCAGAGCGGCCGGCGAAGCGCCGAGGGTGAAGCTCGGCGTAGGATGGCTTACCGCGATTACAAAACCTTGCGTGCTCACGCAACCGTTCATGTCCGTATAGGTGGCCGTGTACGTGTTGGCGCCGACGCTTAAAGGAATATTGTCAATCTCGCGCGAGGTGGACGTGTATCCGTTGGGTCCCGCCCAACTCCAGGTTCCGCCACTCATCGGTTGCGGACCCAGGTTCACGGCGGTGCCGGACGTTACGGTGATACTGTAAAGATTCATCCAGTTGGTGCTCGCCGTCCAAACATAGGGAACGATCGCCGTAGGCAGGCAGGTTCCGTTCGACAGCACGGACAGCCAGACGGTGGTCGAACTGGTCCGGCTTCCTCCGGTGCCGGTTACCGTGATCGGATAAAGGCCTGGAACAGCCGAAGGGCTCACCGCCAAGGTCATCGTGGACGCGCCATTTCCTGGCGAAGCGATCGACTTGGGACTGAAGCTCACGGTCACGCCCGCCGGCTGGCCACTCGCGGACAAAGCGATCGCCGCTTTAAAGCCGCTCGAAACGGCGGTGGTGAGAGCGGAGACGTCCTGGTTTCCTTGTTTGATGGAAACTGTGCCGGGATAGGCGCCGACGGTGAAGCCAGTCACCGAGGAAACGAGCTTGAGCATCACCACGCCGTGCGAGGGCACACTGGCCGTGTAGCTGTCCGCGAAGGTTCCCCGGTCGGCATGCGCCCAAAGATCGCGGACCGTCGCCGAACCGGCCGGCAGACCAATGACACTCCAGTAGGCGGTGAGGCTGGCGGTCGCGGCCGAGCGATTGAGCAGCGCCACGGCCAACGCCCCGCCGGAAAGTTTTTTTGACCAGACCTGCAAGCCGGCTCCGTTATCGGACACGACGACGCCTTGGTCGCCGAGAATATCCTGATCGACCGCGATGACTTCGGTATTGGTCAGGATGGTTTTTGTCGCCGCCGACATGGTGGTCAAATCGTTCCCGGTGATGAGCGGAGCCGCCATCATGGCCCACATACTGAAGTGGGTCTGGTCTTCAACGGCGGTCAGGCCGCCGTTGCCGACTTCCAGCATATCCGGATCGTTCCAGCCGCCCGGACCGGCGTAGGCCGCACCCAGGCTGTTATAATCCATGTTGCCGGTCATCGAGGCCCAGCTATCGTTGATATCGCCGGTCGTCCGCCACAAGTTCCCGGTGGCCGGTCCCCACAGCCAGGGAGAATTCGTGCCCCAGTCGCAAATACTAAACACGATATTGGTATTCGCCAGCGCATCGCGGAATTGCTGATATTGAGTCTGCGGGTCGAGGCCGGTGGTGTTGCACCAATCGACCTTGATATAATCGACGCCCCAGGAAGAATAGGTATTGGCATCCTGTTGATAGAATCCGTAGCTGCCCGGACGGCCTTGGCAGGTCTGGGTGCCGGCATCGGTATAAAGGCCAAGCTTCAAGCCCTTGCCATGAACATATTGGACCAGCGACGCGATGCCGTTGGGAAACCTGGTTGGATCCGCGACAATATTGCCGTTGGCGTCGCGACTGCTCTGCCAGCAGTCGTCGAGATTAATGTACTCGTATCCGGCCGCCTTCAGGCCGCTGCTTACCATCGCATCGGCCGCCTGCTTGATGATGGTTTCATTAATATTGGCGCCGTAAAAGTTCCAGCTGTTCCAACCCATGGGAGGGCTGATCGCCAGACCGTTGTCCAGCGCGCGAACCCGCGGAGGACGACCCAAGACGCCTGCGACTAGCGCGCAGGCCATGCCTTGTAGAATCGCGGTGGTGATTTTCTGACGGATCGAGGTTTTCATAGGGATGGCAAAGAATTTGTGGGTCACGGATGGCTTGGCGTCAGTTCGACGATGCCGACGTCGATATATTGTCCGCCGGTCGTTTGATGGCAGTGCACGGCGATCTCCACCTTTTGGCCGGGGACAAGCCCGACGAGCGCGGCGCGATCTATGGGATAGAAGCCATAGCTGGTGGTGTAGCCTGGCGCCGAAAATGCGAGCGTGCCGTTGAGGTAGACTTGCACGTCTTCGTCATGGTGCAGGCGGAAAAACAGCCGGCTCGTCGGATCGGCGGGCAGACCGGGAAACACCCAC
>JBEKQH010000286.1:0-3631 GCA_049519915.1 Opitutaceae bacterium | reverse complement strand
CAAAGCACGCGCCGATCAGCGCGTAGCCGTCTGCATCATGTTCAGCTTGGATTGGGTCATCAGTGGCCATAAGTGAGCATCAGTGGTTCAAAAAACCACCTACATGTTAGCGTGAATTAGCGAAGATTAGCGGTTTATCTTCAGCTCACGTATTTCTGCACGATGGGAATGCGGCGGCCGATGCCGAAGGCGAGGGGGGTGATGCGCAGGCCGGGGGCGGCCTGCTTGCGCTTGTATTCGTTCAAATCGACTTTGCGCACGATGTCGTTGACGACGGCCTCGGCAAAACCCTGTGCGACCAGATCGCGCCGCGAGAGGCCTTCCTCGACGTAGCCGCGGAGGATGGCGTCCAGCAGGTCGTAAGGCGGCAGGCTGTCCTGGTCGGTCTGACCGGGGCGCAGTTCGGCGCTGGGCGGCTTGTCGAGGGTCGATTGCGGAATGGGCGGCGTGCGTCCGGCCCGCTTCGCCTCCTCGTTGATCCAGCGGGCGAGAGTATAAATCTGCGTTTTGAACACGTCGCTGATGACGGCGAGGCCGCCCGCCATGTCGCCATAAAGCGTGCAATAGCCGACGGCGACCTCGCTTTTGTTGCCGGTGGTGAGAAGCAGCGACCCGAATTTGTTCGAGAGGGCCATCATGAGCACGCCGCGCATGCGGGCCTGGATGTTTTCCTCGGTGACGTCGCGCGGATGGCCGGCGAAGATGGGGGCGAGGGCCGTTTCGCACGCGGCCACGGTCTCGGCGATGGCGATGGTTTCGAGGCGGAGGCCCAAGTTTTGGGCGAGCGCGCGGGCGTCGTCGCGCGAGTGCGGCGAGGAAATGGCCGAGGGGAGGGACACGCCCGTGATATGGTCCGGGCCCAAGGCGGCGGCGGCGATCACCCCCACGACGGCGGAATCGATGCCGCCACTCAAGGCGACCAGCGCGCGCCGGAAGCCGCTTTTGCCGGCGTAGTCGCGCAGCCCAAGGACGAGGGCGGCGAAGATATCCGCCGGGCTGTCGTCCGTAGAAGGTTGAAAGTTTAAAGTAGATCCTCCTTCGCCAAGGCTTCGGAGGCCGGGAGGTTGAAAGTCGGTCTCCACGACCCGCAGCTCCTCGGCGAAGGCGCCGAGTTGCACGCAGACGCGGCCTTGGGCATCGACTACGAGGCTCCGTCCGTCAAAAATCAGCTCGTCGTTGCCGCCGATGGCGTTGACGTAGGCGACCGGGCAACCGAGGGTGCGGGCGGAGTCGGTGATCAGTCGCTGGCGCAAGTGTCCTTTGCCATGGTGCCACGGGCTCGCCGAGAGGTTGACCATCAAGTCGCACCCTTCGGCCGCCAGCAGCTTGACGGGATCGAGGCCGTGATAAAGCCGTCCGGTGGAAATGGTCGGGTGCGTCCAGATGTCCTCGCAAAGGGTGACCCCTATTTTTTTGCCGGCGACGCTGACCGTGCGCGGCGCCTCGGCCGGTTCAAAGTAGCGGTCTTCGTCAAAAACGTCGTAGGTCGGCAAGAGGCACTTGCGGGCCACCTGGACGATTTCGCCGCGGTGGCAGAAGGCGGCGGCATTGAAAAACGGGCGCCCTTGGCCGCCGGTATTGGTCTCGGCAAAACCGACGAGCGCGGGCACATTGCCGACCGCCGCCGCGATCTCGGCGAGCGACGATTCGACATCGGGCACGAAGCGGCGCTTGAAGAGCAAGTCGCGAGGTGGATAACCGCACACGGCCAGTTCCGGGAAAACCACCAGCTCCGCGCCTTGGGCGACGAGCGTGGCATAGGCGTCGAGGATTTTCCGGCGGTTGCCGGCGAGATCGCCGACCGTGGTGTTGATTTGGGCGAGGCCGAGGCGCATGGCGGTTAAGCCGGCCATCGTGGACGATAAACCGCGCACTGACAACTATTGAGCCGAAGCTTGCGCCTGACGAAAGGAATGAGCTTTTTTGCCGGTGCCTACGTCATGCATGCCATGAAGTTGTTAAAGTTTGTCCTGCCACTGGCTGTCGCCGTGGCGATCGCCCGCGCCAAGGGCGAGGTGCGCACTATTTTTAAGGAGAAGGCGCCGTGAGCGAAGCGCGCCTGATCCTCGCTTCCGCCTCGCCCCGCCGCCAGCAGCTTCTGGCCGGGATGGGGCTGGTCTTCGACATCGTCCCGGCCGAGGTCACCGAACACGAGGCGCCGGATGCCGAACCGCGCGCGATGGTGGCCCACAACGCCGCGCTCAAGGCCGATTGGGTCGCCGCGCGCCACCCGGCTGCGTTCGTGCTGGGGGCGGACACGACGGTGTTCATCGACAATATCGTGCTCAACAAGCCCCGTGATCTCGGGGAGGCGCGCGCCATGCTCAAGCGTCTCGCCGGTCGCACCCACACGGTGTTTACCGGCCTGGCGCTCCGCCGGGTCGACAACTTGCTGGCCATCGACGGGGGGGTGTCTAGCGAGGTGACGTTCAAGCTCCTTGATGACGCCGTCATCGACGCCTATTTTCGCATCGTCAACCCCCTCGACAAGGCCGGTGCCTACGGTATCCAGGAAGGGCGTGAACTCATTGTTGCCGGATGGCGGGGCTCATTGACCAATATCATGGGGTTGCCGGTTGACGAAACGAAACAAATTTTGACGCAAGCGGGTCTCTTGGAGTAGGGTGCGCCTTTAAATATAAGGCGTCATGTAGTCCAATCCGCGCCACCGATGAACCCATTGCTTGAACCAGAAATTCCCACGCCGGCCTGCCCGCGCGGACCGCGTTTTTGGGACGATGAGGAGAAGCAATCGACCATGGTCGGGCTCATCCTCACCTTCATTCTTTGGTGGCCTCTGATCATGGCTTTCAGCTGGAGCGTCGGGCACATCCACGGCAATACCGAAGTAAAATTCAACGCCGCCGCCCGGCGCGCCCGGCAGTTCAACATCCAACTTGCGCCGCGAGTGCCGAGACAACCGCCCAAGCCGCCGCCGCCGAATCGGTTTGTTGAGACCAATCCCGACGCGCCGCAGAATATTCCCGATCAGACGCGCAACTTCGCGGCGCAAAACCAGCAGGCGGCCCAAGAAAAGCCCGATCCCAACGGGCACAGCGACCATGCCGCCACCCACGGTCGCAAAGATATCGAATCGACGCAGATCGTGAGCGGCCAGCTGGGCCAGACAAATCCGGTTCCGCCCCCGCCGCCCGCGGTGGCCCCGTCAAAAGCAAAACCCTCCGCGCCCCATCGCGCACTAAATCCGTTGAGCGGCTTTCAGAAAAGCCTAGGCGGGAACAAGGACGCCTTCGGCACCAACGTCGCCGAATTGGCGGACAACATGAAAAATGTGCCGAAAAAGGTGGAGGGCGACAAGGACGCACCATTGATCGAGGGGGCCGACGCGAACGTCCCGGTCATCAATCCCCAGGTCCCTCGGCCCCGGCTGCACCTCGACCAGAACGTCCGGCCGGCGATTTTCTCGGAAAATTCAGTCGGCACCAGCAACATCGGGACCGCGGGGTGGGATGCGCGCTGGAGCAACTACGGCGAATATCAGCAGGAGCTTATCGATACGGTGCAGGCGGAATTCGACAATCTCCTGGAGAGCAGCAACACCTATCCGCCCAGCGGATCGCAGGTCACGGTGGTTTTCGCCCTCAGTGCGGAAGGCAAGATCCGATTCGTG
>JBEKQH010000285.1:0-3632 GCA_049519915.1 Opitutaceae bacterium | reverse complement strand
GGCCTCCTTCTCCTTGTCGGAGCCGTCGCACCAGACGACGTGGTCGGGCCGGCAGAGCTCAATCATTTCCTGCACCCAGGCGTTGACCGCGCGGTTGGGTTGGGACGGGTGAGCTTCGCCAACGGTGCGTGGAGCGTGTCGTGTGTTAGCAAGAGGGTCGAGTGTTGATTTCATGTAATCTTAAACCTTATCAGGGATCATGACGGTGGCCTACGCATAATTTGGCAAATGCTGTGCGAATCTTGGAATTTATGCCGAGGCGAACGGCCGGTCCGCCTCGGAAAAATGACGGCGCCGAAAATAAAGACGCCGCCGCCCGGTCGACAAATATATATAATGTTATATATAATTATATATTAATCGGATGCCCCTTGGGCGGGGCTCTTGGGGCCGACCCGGCCGGGCTAGGAATGATTGGGCCCGTGCAGGCGCTCCCGATAGGCGGTTGGCACCTCGCCGGCGATGCGGCGAAAGACGCGGTTGAACTGCGAGAGCGATTGGAAGCCGGCCTCATAGGCCGCCTCGCTCACCCGCTTATGCGGATTGAGCAGCAGGTTCTTGATTTTTTCGACGCGCACCCGCGCGAGATAATCGGTCAAGGTCATGCCCGTCGTCTTCTTGAAGATCTTGCAGAAATAAAACTCGCTCATGTTCACCGCCCGCGCCACTTGGGTCAGCGAAATCTGTTCGGTATGATGCTCGGCGATGAAGACGCGCGCCTTCGACACGACGGGCGGCTCGTTGGCGGCCGCTTTGACCATGAGGTGGTTGCTCAAGGTCGAAAGATGCTGCGCAAAAATGGTCAATAGGCGCAAGATCGAGTCGTATTGTTTCCGGGTGAGGACGCGGGTCTGCAAGTAGGCGGCCTCCAGCCGCTTCAGGTCGACGTCCGCCCCCGACCGGAGAAGTTTTATCGTGGTTTTGGCCAGGTCCTTTTTTTTCGGCGCTTGCAGGAGGATCTGCCCGGTCTGAAGAAACCCGATCAGGTTTTCGCCGACCCGGACGGGCACGGCGGAGTCGTAGAGCCCGGCGAAACATTTCAGCGTCTTTGGCCGGAGCTTCGCTTGTTCCTCGATCTTCCGTTGCAGCTGCAGGCACGCCGCGCAACATTGGTTGGTTTGGGAGATGAGGGCGCAAAACGCATTTTCCTTGGCATCGCCACGGTGGGGCAAGTCGAACTCTTCGAGGGACCGCAATTCGATCGGCAAACCGGTAGTTTCGCGAAAGGCCTGCTCGTAGTCGCGGTAAATTTTCGACTGTTGCAACTGCTCGACGAGTGCGCGGCTTTCTTGGGCGATGCTATCGGAAGGCGGCATGGAGACCAAAAAGGTTAGGGATGAATTCGTGATGCGCAACAGTGAAGCGGCCCAGCCGACTTCGGCGGACCAAGCGAAGCGCGGCCCAGGGCGGCGCAATGGCAAACGGGTGGCGGTGGGGCGGGGTCGTGTTGCCGAAATAAAGCGTGATGCCGTTTGCGACCGTGCTGCGGCCCGGAAACAGGGCTTGCCTGGATGGGCGATCTGCGTCCGGTATATTTCGAACCCGGGCCGGTCAAGGCCCGGCCGGGCCAATTTTTGCCCTCATCCAGGAGATCCCGCCTTTTTGGTCCATTTATAAGTTTTCCTCACAAGGCCTAACAAAATGACTGTCTCTTCCCCGGTTGGTTTTGGCATTGTCGGCGTCGGCCTGATCGCCGACTACCACGCGCGGGCGATTAAGGAAGCCCGCGGCGCCCGTCTGGCCGGCGTGGCTGGGCGCTCGGAAGAAAAGGTCCTCGCCTTTGCCGGCCGACATGGGGTGCCTTTCGCCACGACCGACGTCGAGAAGCTGGTGGCACGTCCCGAGATCGACGTGGTGTGCGTCGCCACGCCGAGCGGCACCCATCTCGAGGCTGCGTTGGCGGCCATTCGGGCGGGCAAACACGTGGTCGTCGAGAAGCCGCTCGAGATCACGGTGGAGAGGGTCGACGAAATTCTTCGGGCCGCCACCGCGGCGGACGTGCGGGTGGCCCCGATTTTTCAGGCGCGTTTTGGCGAAGGTGCGCGCACGGTGAAGTCCGCCCTGGATGCCGGGCGATTGGGCCGGCTTGTCCTGTGCAGCGCGTATGTGAAATGGCAGCGGGCGGCCGAGTATTATCGCGGCTGGAAAGGGACGCTTGATCTCGACGGCGGCGGAGTGCTCATCAACCAGGCCATTCATGCGATCGACCTGCTGCAATGGTTTGCCGGCCTGCCCGCGGAGGTTTTTGCCTGGAAAACGCGCCGCGTGCACACCGGCATCGAGGCCGAGGACACCGCATGCGCGACACTGCGGTTTGCCGAGGGCGGGCTCGGCGTCATCGAAGCCAGCACGGCGCTTTACCCCGGCTGGCAGCGGCGCTTGGAAATCTGCGGCGAACACGGTTCAATCGCGCTGGAGGACGATGCCATCGTTCGCTGGGATTTCCGCACCCCCCGGCCGGGCGACGAGGCGATCCGCGCCGCGAATCGGGACGGGAGCATGCGTTCGGGCGCCAGCGCGCCGAATGCCATCAGCCACCAAGGGCATCTTCGGCAGATCCAAGATTTGATCGACGCCCTGCCCACCGGGCGCCCCCTGGCTGTCGACGGCCACGAAGCGCGCAAGACCGTCGCCTTCGTTCGCGCGCTTTATGCCTCGGCTGCGTGCGGCGCGCCGGTGAAGCTCGAACTTTAGCGGCTGTTCAATTTTGCAATGGTATCCCACTGCTTTCCGCGTAACCTCTCGCTCTTAACCGCATGCCAGCCGCCAGTCCTCCCTCTACCGCCGGATTTGTCGACGTCTTTGAGCTGTTGAAGCCGCACTTGGCCCAACTGGACGGTTTTCTGCGCGCCCAACTCTCGGAGTTCGAGCCGGAAATTCGCGAATTGGCGGGGTATTGCCTCGATACCCGCGGCAAACGTCTCCGTCCGGCGCTGGTTTTTTTCAGCGGCTGGCGCGGGGCCGAGGCCATCGCCCCCGATCTGGTCCGGGCTTCCGCCATCGTCGAGATGGTGCATTTGGCCACGCTCGTGCACGACGACATCATGGACGGGGCTGAACTCCGCCGCGGGCGCCGCACGGCTGAGCGCGCCTACGGCACTGCGGCCGCCGTGCTGATGGGCGACGTGCTCTTTGCCCACGCCCTTCACCTCGCGGCGCAGTTTCCCACGACGGAGGTCTGCGCGGTCGTTTCCGAATCGACGCGCCGAGTGTGTTCCGGAGAAATCGTGCAGACGCTGGGCCGAGGGACGACGGAAATCACACTGGCCGATTATCTGCGCATCATCGACCTGAAGACGGCCGAACTTTTCCGCGTGTCGTGCCAGTTGGGCAGCGCTCTGGCCGGCTATGAGCGGGCTTTTGTCGAAGCGGCCTCCGCCTTCGGGCGGCACCTGGGCATTGCTTACCAGATTTACGACGATCTCGCCGATTTTTTTGGCGAAGAGAGGCGGATCGGCAAGACCCTTGGCACCGATTTTGCCGGTGGTAAGCTCACCCTGCCGCTTTTTGTGCTCCTTGAATGTCTGCCGGCCGACGAGCGCGCCGGACTGGCCGCGGAAATCCGCGGCGATGGGCCGCCCCAGTTTGCCCTTCGCCTTGAACAGATGCGGGCCCATGGCATTTTTGCCGTG
>JBEKQH010000284.1:0-3641 GCA_049519915.1 Opitutaceae bacterium | reverse complement strand
CAGCTGATGACGAGAATACTGGCGCTACCCCAGGGAGCCGCGGAGACGGCGCCAGTGGAGTTGAAAGTTGAAGGTTGAGTGTTGAGCGTTGAGTGCGGCGGGATGATGACGTGGCCCGGCAAGAATTTTGCAAGGTGCGCGGCGACGCCGATGGGTCCCACGCCAGGGCCGCCGCCGCCGTGCGGAATGCAAAAGGTCTTGTGCAGATTGAGGTGGCAGACGTCGGCGCCAATCTCGCCCGGGGAAGTGAGGCCGACCTGTGCGTTCATGTTCGCGCCGTCCATATAGACCTGGCCGCCGTGCTCATGGATAATGGCGCAGATGTCTTTGATCGACGTTTCGAAGACGCCATGCGTGCTCGGGTAGGTGACCATGAGCGCGGCCAGAGTCTGGCTATGCGCCGCCGCCTTGGCCTTCAAGTCGGCGAGGTCGATGTTGCCTCGTTCGTCGCAGGCGACGGGCACGACGCGGAATCCGCCCATCGAGGCGGAGGCGGGATTGGTCCCATGCGCGCTGGTCGGGATGAGACAGACATTGCGGTGGCCTTCGCCGCGCGACTCGTGGTGGGCGCGGATGACGAGCAAACCGGCGTATTCGCCTTGCGAACCGGCGTTGGGCTGGAGGGAAACGGCGGCAAATCCGGTGATTTCGGCCAGCCAACTTTCGAGTTGTTCAAACAATTTCTGATAGCCCCGAGCCTGTTCGATCGGCGCGAAAGGATGCAGCGCGCCGAACTCGGGCCAGGTGACCGGCAACATCTCCGTCGTGGCGTTGAGCTTCATCGTGCACGAGCCGAGGGAAATCATCGAATGGCAGAGCGACAGGTCCTTCGCTTCGAGCCGCTTGATGTAGCGCAGCATCTCATGCTCGGTGTGGTAGCGGTGGAAGACTGCCGCGGTCAGGAAGGCTGAGTTCCGCCGATGAGGAGCGCGGAATTCAGCCAGCTCAAATTTGAGATGGGAGATTTGAGATTCTAGGTCGGCCGCGTGGCCGAAGAATGACAGCAGCAGCTTCACGTCGTCGGCCGAGGTGGTTTCGTCGAGCGTGACGCCGACGGTATGCGCATCGATCGGGCGCAGGTTGATCTTTTTCGCGTCGGCGGCGGCGAGCACACGCGCCGCCGAGACGTTGCCCACCGTCAGCGTGTCGAAAACGGGTTCGGAGTTCACCGTTGCGCCGATCGAGCGCAGGCCGGCGGCGAGCAGCTCCGTGAGCAGCTTGGTGCGGCGGGCGATCGTTTTCAGGCCCTCGGGGCCGTGGTAAACCGCATACATCGAGGCCATCACGGCCAGGAGCACTTGCGCGGTGCAAATATTGGAGGTGGCCTTGTCGCGGCGGATGTGCTGCTCGCGCGTGCCAAGCGCGAGGCGAAGGGCCGGATGGCCCTGCGCGTCTTTCGATACGCCGATGAGTCGACCGGGCATCTGGCGCTTGTAGGCGTCCTTGGTGGCGAAGAACGCGGCGTGCGGCCCACCGTACCCCATGGGCACGCCGAAACGTTGGGCGGAGCCCACGGCCACGTCCGCTCCGAATTCGCCGGGCGCGCGCAGCAAGGTGAGCGCAAGCAGATCGCAGGCGGTGACGCAAAGCGCGCCGGCGGCGTGGGCGCGCGCAAAAAAGTCGGCAAAGTCGGACACGTTGCCCCACGTGTCGGGATACTGGACGAGCACGCCGACGGTGTTTTTGTCCGCCGGAAACTGAAAGGTGCGGACATCGCCGGTGACGATCTCGATGTCCAGCGGCTTGGCGCGCGTGCGCACGATGTCGATGGTCTGCGGATGGCAGGCGGACGAAACAAAGAACGCGGCGGGCGCCTGGCTCTCGCCTTGTTTGACGCGATGGCAGAGCATCATCGCCTCGGCGGCGGCGGTGCCTTCGTCGAGCATGGAGGCGTTGGCGATGTCGAGGCCGGTCAGGTCGCTGATCATCGTCTGAAAATTGAGCAGAGCCTCGAGCCGTCCCTGGGAGATCTCCGCCTGGTAAGGCGTGTAGGCGGTGTACCAGCCCGGATTTTCCAGAATGTTGCGCGAGATGACGCCGGGCGTGAGGGTGCCGTGGTAGCCCATGCCGATGTGGCTGCGGAAAACCTTGTTTTCGGCGGCAAGTTCGCGCAGCTCGGCCAGCACCGCGCTTTCGCCCGCGGGCGCGGGCAGTTCGAGCGAGCCGCGGCGGATGTGGGCGGGCACAGCGGCGTCGACCATCGCGTCGAGCGACGGGTAGCCGAGCAGGCGGAGCATTTCGGCTTGGTCGGCGGTGTCGGGGCCGAGGTGGCGGCGGGCAAATGTGTCGGTGGCTGCGAGCAGGTCGCGGATCCCGGATGCGGCGGGCGCGGAAGACGAAGACATTGCGTGAACCTACGACGGCGGGCAGGCGGCGCAACTGAGTTTTTGGGGCCGCGCATAAGGTTAAGAAGACTCTTCTCAACCGCAGATGAACGCAGATCGACGCAGATTTGTGGATCGAAATTCAGATCCAACTTATTGGAGCCTGCTTTTTGAAGATGCGAAGCTGTCTGGCGTTTTGTGCTTGGGCATCTGCGTCAATCCGTGTTCATCTGCGGTTAAACTGCATGGGACATAAATATCGCACGCGGGACGAACGCGCCGCTTTCATCGACCGGCGGCTGGCCGAACTTTATCCGGAAACGCCGGTGCCGCTTCACCATCGCGATGCTTACACACTGTTGATCGGCGTGCTGCTGTCGGCCCAGTGCACGGACAAGCGCGTGAACGAAGTCACGCCGCGGCTTTTTGCGCTGGCGGATACGCCGGCCCGGATGGCCGCTTTGCCGGTGGAAGAGATTCTCGGGATTATCCGTCCGTGCGGTCTGGCGCCGCAAAAAGCGAAGGCGATCTCGCAGCTGTCGCGTCTTTTGCTCGAGCGGCACGGCGGACAAGTCCCGCGGACCTATGCCGAACTTGAGGCGTTGCCCGGGGTAGGGCACAAAACCGCCAGTGTCGTCATGGCGCAGGCTTTCGGCGAACCGGCGTTTCCGGTGGACACGCATATCCACCGCCTGGCGCAACGCTGGAAACTGACCGGCGGACGCAATGTCGTGCAGACGGAGCACGATCTGAAAGAACTTTTCCCGCGCGAGCATTGGAATCGGTTGCACCTCCGCATTATTTTCTACGGACGCGAACACTGCACCGCGCGCGGGTGCGACGGCATGAGCTGCGAGATTTGCCGCGAGCTCTTTCCGCAGCGGCGCACCGCGGTTAAGACGAAGAAATAGGAGCCGTTTTCACCACAGAGGCACGGAGAGCATGGACGTTTGTTTCTCGCGAAGGGGGCGAAGGTGGAAACAGGATGCCTGGATGACACGGATTTGTCGCAGTTATCGGTGATATCAGTTCCCCTGCAGCGGATAAAGCGGGCTTCTTCGGATCGACCTCGGTGTTCTCCGTGTCTTTGTGGTTATTTTGACCGGCCAAAAATCGGCTTTGCTTTTGTTGGGGGTTTGGTAGAGCTGTCCCTCTGCGCCGGACGCTTAGCTCAGTTGGTTAGAGCACGTGCTTCACACGCACGGGGTCACTGGTTCGAGTCCAGTAGCGTCCACCACGCATCGCAATGCGATGCGTGCCCTGCGAAGCCCGCTCGACTGGCTCGGGGCCTTGAGCTTGTCGAAACGGCTCGAAGAG
>JBEKQH010000283.1:0-3644 GCA_049519915.1 Opitutaceae bacterium | reverse complement strand
CGGGCACGACCTTCATGCCGGCTTGGTGCAAGTGGCCGACCATGATTTCGCTGTCCACGAGATTCTTGGCACAACCGAGGGAAATGAGACTGACTTTGATCATGGGGGCAGGGGGGGCGCGTTAGCCTTAACGCACCGTGGGTCTTCGCCTCGCGTCATGGCGGCGGGTTAAGGATAACCCGCCCCACCTTATGAATCCTGAATTCGAAATATAAATTGATAACCGGCAGCGACTACGCGGCTTATTGACGAAAAAACCGCGGCGCAAGCCGCGGTGGGAAGAAGGAACGCGGTCGCGGTCTTACTTTTTCTTGGCCGATTGCTCGCGAGCCTTGCGACGTTTGAGATAGGCGGCGCGGCGTTTACGTTTGATGACTTTGTTGAATTGTTGGCCCATGGTTAAAAGATGAAAGGATGAGGATTCAGGCTTGTGGCCGGGAGTCAAGTGCGACGGTTCGACGTTAACAGCTCACTGTTCGCAGTTCACGGTTTTTGGCCGGCGGTCTTGTCACTTGGCACTTGATCCCTGTTACTTGGAATTCGCTCTTGCTCCAATGAACCCAGAGATTCCCCTCCGACGACACGCTTTTCCCCGCGGCGCCAGCGATAGAGCAGGGGGCCGCGCTCGCGGTCGAGCTGCTTGAAGAGCGCCGGGTCGTCGCGCTTTTGCAGCATGAGATCGGCGATACCGGTGGCATCGCAGTTGAGAAAGCGCACATAGCCCTTGAAGTACTTGGGCCGGCCAATGATACGCGAAAGGCCTTCGGCCGGCGGGGTGTGGCGGTCGAGCGCCAGAAAACTGTAGGGCACGCTGCGGAGGTCGATGCCGGCGCGTTGGCCAAATTTCACCCAGTTGCCGTCGGTAAAGGCTTCGGGAGCCGGCGGGGCGAAGTGATGACACCAGTCGTTCTCCCGTCCTGAGGCGAGCAGTCCGCAGGCTGTTCGGTGGGTGCAGGGAGCGACGACGTGAAGCTCGCCGCGCAGTTCCTCGCGAATCTGCTGCAGGGCGCGGCTGTCGGCATGCGTGCCGGGTTCGATCCAGAGAACGGCGGCGGATCGGCGCGCGAGGCCGAGAAGGTCCGTGCGGACCTCCGGCGAAAGCTCGTTTAGGACATGGCTCAGCACCAGCAGGCCGATCGGTTCGTTTTCCGGTCGCCAACGCGAAACGGCCAGGTGGGGAAAAGCCGTGCGCGCGGCCTGGGCGGCGAATTCAACCGCTTCCGACGAGTGATCGTGGAGTCGCAGACTGGAAAACTTTTCCGCGCCGAAGAACGACAGCACGCGCCGTCCGGCGACGCCGCTGCCGCAGCCCCAATCGAGCACGGTCCCGAACTCGCTTCCGGTGGCTTGAATCGGCTCACCACGAGCGGTTTCACCAGCTTGGCCCGGCGGTGTCCAGCCGCGCAACCGCAGCTCGTGCAGCACGGCGTCCCATTTCCAGCCGATGCGTTCGCCATAGGTCAAATCGTAGGCCGCCAGATCGGCGGGCGACCGCCAGTAGGGGCCCTGGGCCGCGGTGCCGTTGAGAAAACCGTCGCGCAATCGGTCGAGCGCCCGCCAATCGAGATCTTTCAGGGTCATGCTAAGGATTTTTTGCCACGAATGACCCGGATGGATACGGAGGAAGGTTTGTCATTGGCACCAGCGAGGAATCTCGCTTTTGGCGAGACAGCAGGTTGCGATTTTTTGCTTCGCTGCTGATGAACCTGGCGTGGCCGTTGCCTCCCTTTGTCATCCAGGGACCCTGAGCAACCCCGACTTGTCGGGGTTGCTTAGGGTCTCATAATGACAAGTTGTCCGATCCGCGGTCATCCGTGAAATCCGCGGCAAAAAATTAGCGTTCATCGGCGGTTTCGTCCTTATTGGCGGCGGTGAGCTCAAATCCCAGGTGCTGGGCCAGACGTTGCCGGCGAACGCCGTAAAACTGCGCGAGCTCCCTGATTTTTTTCTCGATTTCGGCGCGGTCGCAAGCAGGGGATTTTTCCGCGACAATCATGAGGTTCTTCGCGGTGTGCTCGGTGGAGATGAACTCGAAGACTTTGGTCCGGTATCCGGCCCATTCGAGCAGGAGCGCGCGCAAGGCATCGGTCGCAAATTCGGCGTGGCGCTCCTGGAAAATTCCGTGACGAAGGGCGGCCGCGAGAACGGGGGGCGCGGTCAATTGCGGGCGAAGCTCCTTTTGACAGCAAGGCGCGACCACGAGAAGGCCCGCGCCGGCGGCGAGGCCGCGGGCCAGCGCATCGTCCGTGGCCGTGTCGCAGGCGTGGAGGGCGATGAGCACGTCGAGGGACGCGGGCAGCGGGGCGCCGGCGATCTCCCCGGCGATGAACTCGAGGTTGGAAAGGTTCGAGTCACGGGCGATGCGGTTGCAAAGTTCCACCAGTTCGCTCCGGCATTCGATGCCGCGGACGCGGGCGCGCGAGCCGAGCACCGCGGCCAGGGCGAAGGTGAGGTAGCCTTTGCCGCTCGCCATGTCGACGACGGACAGTTCGCGGTCGGACGGCAACGCGGTCTCGGCCACAAGATGGTTCAAAAGCTCGGCAAACTTTTCGATTTGGCGAAATTTATCGGCCATGCCGGCGCGTGGCCGTCCGCGCTCGTCGGTCACACCCAAGGCATGGAGCCACGGCGCCTGGGCCGGAATGAGATGGGTTTTGGCCCGGTCGTGGCTTTCGCCGGCCCTTGCTTCCTCTTGACCGAAGCGACCGAGGCCAGGCGGACCCAAGGTCGTCGCCCCTCGGCCAACTTGGGGCCTTGAGTCGGTCGAAATGGCCGATGTCGTGACGGGCACGTCGGCGGGTTGACCGGCCGGGACGGGTGCGGTGGGAAGCGTTTTTACCCGCAGGTGGCCGTGTCCGTCGTTGCCGGTTTCGAATTGGGCAACCTGGGCCGGGGTGAATAGGTGGGCATCGAGGAACACGGGGCCGATCAGCGGATCGAGGTGGGCGAGAGCCTCGGTGGGTGAAAAATTCTTCGTGATATCGCGGGTGGCGTGACGCCAGACGAAGCTGAGATGCGGGCCGCTTTTGAGTGTGACCGGCCGGACGAAGAGATTCTTGAGCGATGCGTCGGCGCCGCCCGGGTGCGGCTTGCCCAAGGTGAGTTTGACCAGCAGGCCGTCGCCGAGGGCGGCGCGGAGCAAACCGATGAACCGATCGCGTGCCGTGGGTTTATTTGCGGTTATCACGGCAGAAACTCCGTCGTCATTGCCTGCCCGACGGTGACTTTGCCTTTGGCGAGGATGCCAAGATCTTCAAGCTGCCGGATCTGGGTGGCCATGCGCGCGGGATCGAGTCGGCCGATTTGCCGCGGGCCGCTGCCGGGATCGCGGCCGGTGACAAGTTTCGCGTCGATGATCATCTTGCGCGAGAAGGCCATGAAGTCGGCGGTGTTGTTGGGGTTGGCTTGCTTGAGCGCCTCCTCGGCGGGGGTGGGATCGCCTTCGAGATAATCGCGCCAGCCACGGATATAGGCGCGCATAAAAGCGCGCAGCTCGGCCGGATGTTCGCGCGCGAATTTGCGGTTGGTGATGAGCACGGCGTAAGCGCGGAAGCCGGCGTCCCAAGTCGAGAGGAAGCGGGGCATCGGGCCGCCGGCGTGCACGATATGATAGGGCTCGGCGATATAGTAACCCTGTTGGATGG
>JBEKQH010000282.1:0-4067 GCA_049519915.1 Opitutaceae bacterium | reverse complement strand
CGGCGTTGGTCCGGTCGCGATCAAGGGCAAACTCGATCCCCTCGGCGCCACCAAGTTCGTGGACCTGCAACTCGACGTTAAGAACGTGGATTTGCTGCCCTTCAGCCCCTACTCCGGCAAATACGCCGGTTACGAACTCGCGCGCGGCAAGCTTCTGATCGCGTCCAAGCTCCAGCTCGACGGCCAGAAAATCGACGCGACCAATGTCGTGACGGTAAACCAATTCACGTTCGGTGCGGCCACCCATAGCCCCGATGCGACCAAACTGCCGGTCCGTCTCGGGGTGGCGCTGCTCAAGGATCTCGACGGCAAGATCGTGATCGACCTCCCGGTTCAGGGCAACCTTGATGACCCGAATTTCCGCGTGAGCAAGGTCGTGGTGCGCGTGATCGTCAACCTGCTCACCAAAGCCGCGGTTTCGCCTCCAGCCCGCGGAATTGCCCAAGCTTGCCACCCTCGTGAAGGCGCTGGTCAACCGGCCCGGGCTAAATCTGGGAGTCGAAGGCGGCTACGATGCCGACGCCGACGCCTACGCGTTGAAGCGTCAGAAGTTTGCCCAATACTTGCGGCGCCAGATCTGGGAGGCGCGCCACGCCGCCGATCCCAACATCCTGCCGCCGGACCAACTTGTCATCACGCCCGACGAATCGGCCGCGATGGTCAAGAAACTCTTCGCGGAAAAATTTCCGCCGGGCACCCAATTCGGCGCGCCCCTGCCGGCGCCGCCCGCGGTGGCACCGCCGCCACCCGCGCCGCCGCCCGGCATTTTCGGACGCATCGTCGACGCGGTCACGTTCAAGACCCAGCGTGAGCACTGGGCGGCCGAGCGGGCGCAGGCCCGCCTCGCGGCCGAGCACAAAAAGGCGGTGGCGGCCGCCATCGCCACCGGCCTGCCCTTGGACGAGATGACCGGGCGGCTCGCGGAAACCATGGATGTGACCGACAACGATCTGCGCGCCGTGGCGGCGGCGCGCGCCGCGCGCGTGCGCGATTATTTGATCAAGACCGGCCACATTGCGGCCGATCGCATCTTCCTCGCCCAAAGCACAGCGGCGGTGAAACAGAACAACGGCCCCCGCGTTTTTCTGAGCCTGCAGTGAAAAGGCTGCACCTCGGCTTGCAGTGGCACCTGAATAGGCGCACATTTGTGCGCCTGGATGGCCACACCACGCGACCCAATCGAGGATGCAGAAAAAGCCGGCTTCGACCTGAGCTTGGTGGACGCCAGCCTTGCCCTCCCACCGGAACAGCGGGCACGTCAGCACGACCAAGCGCTGGCCCTCGTGTTGGAGTTCGACCAAATCCGCCGCAATCGCGATGCAAAGCGCGCCAAAAAATAGTCGCCTGCAAGATCGTTCGGCCCACTGATCTGCCCGGCACAGGCCGAAACATTTTTGTCCCTAGAAACCAAAATTGACGTCCGCTCACCGGTATTCTCCTTCGACGTTCGGCGTTCGAAGTTCGGCGTTCGGCGTTCGAAGTTCGGCGTTCGGCGTTGGCATACTGGCTGTGTTGGACGGGTTGGCCTGGTTGAAAAAGCTGCGCAGTCCGGCGGAAAACAGATCCGGGGTAACGTTGTAGTGGTCACGGCCGGGAAACTTAACCGAGTCAATTTTCAGTCCGGCAAACGGCCGCCCGGCCAGCTGCCTTTCCAGCAGCGAAAGATCGTCGAGCATCGAGGTGGTTTCCTCCGTGCCGACGCCGAGAAATAAATGCGCCGCCAGTGAGGCCTGGCGGTCGCGAAAGCGTTTTATGAGCGAGAGCAGGCTGCGGTTGTCCCACCAAATGGAAGGTGCGCCGGCCAGCACCCGGCGGAAAAATGGCTGCGGTTGGAAAAGTACATGCAACGCGAGCAAGCTGCTGAGCGAATGACCCGCGAGCACGGACGGTTCCTGATCCAAGGGGTAGCGACGCGCCAGTTCCGGCCAAAGCGAACCGGTGAGGAAAGCAAGGAATCGGTCCGCTCCGCCGCTGGCCGGCTCCTCGGCCGCCGCCGTCGGCGTGTAGTCGCGACCACGTCGATTGCCCGGGTGATTGAACGGATGCCCGTAGCCCACGCCCACCACCACCGCCGGCGGAACCGCACCCGATTCGCGCAAGGCTTGATAGACTTTTGCGGCGACATCGAAAGCGTAATCTCCGTCGAGAAAAACCAACGCCGGCCACGGCCCCGCCGACGCCTCGGGCGCTCGAACGTAGATCGCGTAATCGGTGTCCAGTTCGTCCGAGCGCGAAATAAACGCCGGGGATTTTCGCGTGGGCGATAGACTCATTAGGCAGTCTGCGTTAGGTTTTCTTCTTACGGACCCCACAATAAAAAATTTGCTGGCCGGACAATATTTGCTTCTTTTTCTTTGCACGCCAGAGACGGTACGTGCTCACCCCAAACGGTATCTTCTCACGGGAAAGGTGAAAGAACGCTTCGTAGAAATACCGCGCCTTGGATGCTTTTTTGAGGCTATCACATACGGCAACCGATTGAGGGTTCTTGATCCCGAATTTTGACACGTGTTTTGTGATAACCACTTCGAGTCCTTTGGCGTCGACGCGATCAAAAATGCGGCCCCATGTCAGGAAATAGTGAGCCTGTTCCTTTGAGTCCCTAACCTTGATTGCGACGATATCGTCCATCTTCTGTGCCTAGTAAAAAAGTCACCGCATGACGAGAGCTTCTTCGCGGAGCTTCTAGGACCTTGGTGGATGCGGTGTCTCCCTTTGTCATCCAGAGCGCCAGCGAAGGATCTCACAAGACCGAAAATATACGTGAGATGGCTGATGTCGCTTCGCTCGGTACCTCGTTGCGCTCGGAATGACCATTTGCGGGGTGAGGACACCCCGCCCACAACGGGCCCTATCATGCCGATTCCGAGCGACCTGTTCATTGGCCTGTTCCAGGCAACCCCGACAAGTCGGGGTTGCTTAAGGTCGCAGAATAACAACGGAGTCTTTCAGTGTCGCTGCCTACGCGCTCTTTGCGGCCTTTGCGTGAAAAACCTGAGCTCGGGCTTATCCTAATCTGCCGCGTTCGAATTCTACCGTGGCCATTCGGCGCGTTACGGATAACGCGCCCTACCCATGACGACACCGCGTTTTCTCCGGTCCTTTGTTTTTCTCCGCGGTCTTTGCGCTAAAAGTCCGGCTCCAGCGCGTTGAGGTCAACGCGCTCCACCTCAGTACCGATAATGCTCGGGTTTGTAGGGCCCTTCGACCGGCACGCCGAGATAGGCCGCCTGCTCTTTGGTCAGTTTGGTCAGCTTCACGCCGATTTTTTCTAGATGCAGGCGCGCGACTTCCTCGTCGAGGTACTTGGGCAGGCGATAAACGCCGACCTTGTAGGTGTCCTTATTTTTCCAGAGGTCGAGTTGCGCGAGAGTCTGGTTGGTGAAGCTGTTCGACATCACGAATGACGGATGCCCCGTCGCGCAGCCGAGGTTGACCAAGCGGCCTTCGGCCAGCAGGTAAATGCTGCGCCCGCTGGGGAACGTATACATATCGTACTGCGGCTTCACGTTGAGGCGCTTGGCATCGGACGCGTTGAGGCGGTCGACCTGGATTTCGTTGTCGAAGTGGCCGATATTGCAGACGATGGCCTGGTCCTTCATCTGCTGCATGTGCTCAAGCGTGATGATATCCCGGTTGCCGGTGGTCGTCACATAAATGTCGGCCACGCCGAGGGTGCTCTCGATGGTGTTGACTTCGAAGCCTTCCATCGCCGCCTGGAGCGCATTGATGGGGTCGACCTCCGTGACGATGACGCGCGCGCCGAAACCCTTGAGCGAGTGCGAGGAGCCTTTGCCCACGTCGCCATAGCCGCAAACACAGGCGACCTTGCCGGCGATCATCACGTCGGTGGAACGCTTGAGTCCGTCGGCGAGCGATTCGCGGCAACCATAAAGGTTGTCGAACTTCGACTTGGTGACCGAGTCGTTCACATTGATCGCGGGCACGCGAAGTTTGCCCTTCTCGAGCATCTGGTAGAGCCGGTGGACACCCGTGGTCGTTTCCTCGGAGACGCCGCGCCATTCTTTGACGACGGACGTCCAGCGGAGAGGATCCTCCTTATGGAC
>JBEKQH010000281.1:0-3666 GCA_049519915.1 Opitutaceae bacterium | reverse complement strand
CCAAACGCCGGGCCAAAGTCGCGTAGCCACGTGGAAACCACCGGCATACTTTTTCGTGACATCCGGCCATCCTACCGGCTCGGCGCTTATGGGCACTTATTTGCGGGACACTGCACTAGCGTGGCCAGCGGCGCAGGACATGGCAGACGTTGCTGCCGCCAAAACCGCTGCTATTGTTAAGAGCGATGGCTGGCGCGAGGTCGAGGGTGGCGCGCGGCAGGTCGAGCCCTGCGCAGGCGGCGTCGGGCTCGACGAGGTGAGGATTTCCCGGAATAAAACCGTCAGCCAGGGCGAGGGCGCAAAAGGCGGCTTCCATCACGCCCGACAGGCTGAGCGGGTGGCCGGTGAGGCCTTTGGTGGCGCTGATCCGCGGCCGGGCGCCGGCGTCGGCGAAGACGGCCCGCAGGGCGAGCGCCTCGGCCCGGTCGCCGACCGGAGTGGAAGTCGCATGGGCGCTGATAAAATCGATGTCCGCGGGCGTCAACGAGGTCGCGGACAGCGCGCGGCGCATGGCTTCGCGCAAACCGGCGCCTTCGGGATGAGAGGAGGCGATGCTATGGCCGTCGGCCGCCTGGCCCCAGCCGGCGATTTCGGCGTAAACGTGCGCGTGGCGGAGCGCGGCGAGCTCGGCATTTTCAAGCACCAGCGCGACGGCGCCGCCGGAGCCGACGAAGCCGTCGCGGTTGCGGTCGAAGGGCCGCGAGGCGGTGGCAGGATCGGGCTGGGTCGAAAGAACGCGCATCGCCGCGAAAGGAAGCAGCGTCTCGGCGTTCAGTTCCTCGGCGCCGACGACCAGCATGCGCGACTGGCGGCCCAGGCGGATCTCGTCGAGCGCCCAGCCGAGCGCATGGCTGGAAGAGGCGCAGGCCGAGGCAAATCCGCAAACGGCGCCGGTGATTTTGTAATGGGCGGCGAGATTGAAATTGAGCGTGCCGGCGATGGAGGAAACGACGCCCATCGGGTGTCCGCGCTCAAACCGGCAAGCGTGCATTTGCGCGACGTAGTGATGCAAGAGCATGGCGGAGCCGGCGGAGGCGCAGAAAAGTCCGGTGGCGCCGTCGGTCAGCTCGTCGGGAGCGAGGCCCGCGTCGGCCAGCGCCTGTTCGAGCGCACACAGCGCATAAACCCCGTGCGGCGCCAGGCCGCGCAATGTTTCGCGAGGGATATCGTAGCGCGCCGGCCAGGTCCATTCGCGGCAATGGGGCGAATCCACGAAAAAATCGCGCACCGGCGCGGCGATCTTGACGGCCAGGTCGGAATTGCCGGCAAATTTGACCGGAGTGAAACCGTGACGGCCGGCGCGAAGGCTGGTGGTGACGGCCGTGCGATCGTTGCCGATAGGCGTGATGAAGCCGAGGCCGGTGACCAGGACGACGGGTTGGGAAAACATTTTACAGAAGATCGCGAAGAGCCGTTGGAGCTTTTGCCATCGAGGGCAAAAACAGAGTCTAGTTGGAAATTAGGCACGAGCCAACCCTAGGCGCTTCGTTTCCTTCGCGAGCTTCTGTAAAAATCATTTTCTGTTTCGATTGCCGGGTCTTTCGTGTCTTTGTCGACCATGCATTCACTGCACCGTTCGGGTAGCCGCGAATTTTTGCAGGACAAAGGCGCGCAGCTCGCCGATGGTGCGCACCTGCTGGATTTCGGCGTTGGAAATCTTGATCTGAAAAAGATCTTCCATGAAGAAAACGATTTCGGTGATGGCGAGGGAATCGAAGCCGAGGTCCTCGATGAGCCGGGCGCCGTCTGCCAGCGGGCCGGCGGCCGCGGAGTTTTTCTTCGGCAAAAAATCGCGCACGGTGGCAAAGAGCACGGTGTCGAGCGCCGCGGTGTCGGCGGTGCCAAGGAACTGGGCGAAGGCCGCGCGCACCGCGGCGGGGAAACGGGCGAGCGGGTCGTTGATTGGGGCCGGGGAAGGCGAAGTGGGCATGACGGAGGGAACGCAAGCGGAGGCAGGAGCCCGACTCAAGGTTGTGTTGTGCCGACGCAAAAGAAATTGTGCGGAGGACGCCCCGGTTGTCTTGGTCAAAACGATCCCGGCGCGTCGGTCTTATGGACGCCGATTTAGGCGCTCCAGCTGTTGACGGGCCTCTTCGAGATTTGGATCGAGATTCAACGCGGTTTGAAAATGCCGCGCCGCTTCCTCGGAACGCCCGACCTGGGCCAAGGCTCTGCCCAAATTAAGCTGGGCTCCGGCAAAGTCCGGCTCGATGCTCAAGGCCGCTTCGAAATGAGGGATCGCCGCGGTCATCCGGCCGCTTTTTGCCAGGCAAATTCCCAGGCAATTTTGTGCGTCGGCGTAGCCGGGCCGGAGTTTCAAGGCGGCCTCGAAGTGCCGGATCGCTTCGTCCATTCGACCGGGATCGTCCATCAAGGCAAAGCCCAAGTCGTAATGCGCCTCTGCGTTATCGGGATTCAGTTTTAGCGCGGTCTCAAGCTCGAAGATGGCGTCCGGCAACCGGCCGGGGGTTTCAGCCAGCGCCCTTCCCAGGTTGTAATGCGCGTCGGCGTAATCGGGTTTGGAGCGCAGCGCCGCTTCATAGTGGGAAATCGCGTCGGGCAGTCGGCCGGGGACTTTGGCCAGCACCATGCCCAGGTGGTTATGCACTTCCGCATAATCGGGCCGGAGTCGCAGCGCCGTCTCGAACTCGGAAATGGCGTCCGGCGAGCGGTCGGCTGTTTTTGCCAGAGCCAGGCCGAGGTTGAAGTGCGTGTCTGCGCTCTCCGGACTCCAGCGGAGCGCCGCCTCGAAGTGGGAAATTGCCTCAGGCAGCCGGCCGGGAATAGAGGATAGAGCGAGGCCTAGGTTGTTGTGCGCCTCGGCTTCTACGTGACATGGATTGACGCGCAGCGCGGCTTCAAATTGGGCGATGGCGTCCGGCAATCGTCCCGGGGTTTGCGCGAGGGCCAGGCCCAGGTTGTTATGCGCTTCCGCAAAATCAGGTTTGATTTGTAACGCCGTCTCATATTGCGAGATGGCATCCGGCAGCCGGCCGGGAATGTTTGCGAGCGCCAGACCCAAATTGTTGTAGGCCCTGGCGTTTTCGGGTCGTTTGGCCGACGTATCGCTCCAGATGGCCAGGGCGGAGCGGTAGTCTGCGTTGCGTCGAGCGGTCAGCCAGCCAAAGACCATCGCCAAGGCGGTAAAGAGGATGAGGCTGCGCCGTCCAATCCACGCATACAAGCCGAGCACACCCAATCCGACCGCTGCGGCGAGCGACAAATACATCCGGTGCTCCGCCATCGGCTGTCCGACGATCGGAACGACGCTTGAAGTGGGGGCCAAGATCGTGAAAAACCACGCACCGACAAAACCGACGGCGGGCCACTTTCGGAGCGCGATCACCACGGCCGCAACCGGCACCGCGAGTATCAGCAAATACGGCAGTGCTCCGGTCAGGTCTTGGATGATATCGATCCCATAGTCGAATATAAGCGGATGCGGCCAAACGGCCAATTTGAGATAAAATGCCACGGAACGGCAGGAGGTGAGCGCGTAGTTCCACCAGGTCACTCCCTGGTCAAAGCCGACCTCCTGGCGATGCAGCCCCAGCCTCAGTCGGGCGAACAAGAGCAACCATAGGCCGGCCAATCCGAGGTAGTACCGCCAGCGCGACCGCCAGGCTGCGCGAAACGAGCCTGCGACGAACGTGCGGTCATAGAGGA
>JBEKQH010000280.1:0-3668 GCA_049519915.1 Opitutaceae bacterium | reverse complement strand
AATCCAGGCTGGGCCAGGGTCGCTTTCAGTTTCTTTTTCGAGACGGTTTGGAGGACAATCCAAGGATTGCGGGTCAGATCCCAAAGCGCCGGATCCAACTCGCGCCAGAGATTATCCGTCGCATGATGCCAGGAGCTGCGCATGTCTAGTGCCAGCTCCGCCAGGGATTCGACCCCGTCAATCTCGAGGGGAATAAAATTGTGCAGAATGTGTGCGGTATTGTTCATGGTGGTTGTCAAAATCTATCACCCATTAGTGGTCATTAGTGCGCATTAGCGGTTAACACTCCGAACTCCGCGTTTATTTGCGTTCATCCGCGGTTAAAACTTTTCTCGGTACTTTGCCGGGATGCTGTGGTTAGCGATGCCTTCTCCCAGCCGCCACCGAGCGATTTGTAGAGCGCGACGACGTCGGTCGAAACGGTCTGGTCGCTCTGGACGAGGGCGTCTTGCGCCTGGTAGAGCGAGCGCTCGGCATCGAGCACGTTGATAAAGCCGGTCAGTCCGTTGGCATAAAGTTTGTCGGCCAAAGCCAACGAAGCCTGGCTCGAGCGGACGGCTTGTTCCAGGGAACGGCGGCGCACCTGTTCCTTGGCATAAGCCACCAGGGCGTTCTCGACGTCTTCAAAGGCGCCCAAGGTCGTCTTCTCGTAATTGGCCAGTGCTTCCTCCTGCTGCGCGTTTTTGACTTTAACATTGGCGCGGATGCGGCCGGCATCGAACAGATTCCATTGCATGGTGGGGCCAAGCGACCAGAACCGGCTGCCGGGCGTAAACCAGTCGCCGGTGCCGACGCTTTGAAATCCGCCGGCGCCGGTGAGATAAAATTTCGGAAACCAATCCGCTTGGGCAACGCCGATGGCGGCGGTGGCGGAAGCAAGCTGCCGTTCGGCCTGTTGCACGTCGGGCCGGTGCAGGAGCAATTCCGAGGGCAGGCCGACGGGCACGGCCGGCGGGGCCGCGGGAATAGGCGCGACCGCGGCGAGTTCGGTTTGCAATGCTTCGGGCGGCTGGCCCAGAAGAACGCCCAGCCGGTGGATGGAAGCCTGGATCGCTGTTTCCAGCGCGGGCACTTCCGCCTGCGTGATGGCGAGCAGTGTGGCGGCTTGCTCCACGTCGAGATCGCCGGTCAGTCCGTGCGCATACCGATCACGAGCGATAGCCAGGGATTGTTCCTGCGCGTGGATGTTTTCGCGGGCGATCTCCAGCCGCCGTTGATTGCCTCGCACATCAATATAATTCCGCGCGACTTCGCCGAGCAGCGTCACCAGTACGTCGCGCTGGCTGAACTCCGCCGCGGCGACTTGCGCTTGGGCCGATTCCACCGCGCGGCGCTTGCCGCCGAAAACGTCGATCTCCCACGAGGCATCGAATCCGGCTTGGTAAACATTGTTCGTGAACGGCGTGCCGGGAGGCACCGGCAGCGAGCCCAAGACCGGCTGGTGTTGGCTCTCGCGATCGCGCGCATAAGAGCCGGAGGCGTCCACCGTCGGCCAAAGGTCGGCGGCGGCGCCGCCGGACTGCGCGCGCGCCTCGCGCACCCGCGCCTCGGCGATTTTCAGATCGAAGTTGGATTTGGCCGCGCGCCCGACCAGCGAATCCAGCTCAGGATCGTTGAAATTCTTCCACCAGTTGGAGACGACCGCGGGGTTTTCGGTTTCGCCGCCGGCGAGCGGTCCGCTCCATTGCGAAGGGGCTTTAACGACCGGCTTCGTATAATTTGGTCCGACGGCACAGCCGGTGAACAACAACAGTCCGAGGGACAGGCTTGGTATGTTTTTGAGATTTTTAATTTTCATAAGTTTTATTTAATGGACCATCACGGGTTGTTTGCTCTGCGAGCGCTTGAGTGCCAGCACCAACGGAGCGGTCAAAAAGGCCAACCACGCCAGCCAGCGGAACTCGTCGACAAACGCCTGCATATTGGAGTGCAGCAGCAGTGAATTGTAGATCGCGCCGAGGGCTCCGGGCTCCGCCTGGGCGGCCCCCATCGCTGGAGTCAATACGGCATGTGCCGTCTGCACTGCGGTATTATAAGGCAGGTCATAGGGCGTCAGATGAGTCACCAAATTCGCTTGATGCCGGAGCGCGCCACGCGAGACCATGGCAAGCGCCACGGCAATGCCGATGCTACCAGCCAAGTTACGCGCCAGGGCGAAAAGCCCGGTGGCGTTGCCCATTTGCTCGTTGCGAATAGTGGCCATGGCCACGGTCATCAGCGGGATCATCGTCATGGCCATTCCCATGCCTTGAATAAAGTTGGGCCAAAAAAAAGCGTGATTGGAAATGTCGAGGTTGAAATTCCCCATCAACAAGGCGGCGGCCGCGATCAATATCATTCCCGGGCCAATCAGGAGACGGTCGTCCACTTTCCCTGTCAGCATCCCCACCACCGGCGTCAAAACCAATATGCCCAAACCTCGCGGAGCTTGCGCCAGTCCGCTGATGTAGGCGGTGTATCCCATGAGGTTTCCCGCCATGATCGGCTGCAAGTTCATGATGCCATACAGGAGGAGGAAAACGACGGAAACGAGAATGGTGCTGATCACAAAGTTCCGGTCGGCGAAGACCCTCAAGTCGGTGAGCGGTTCGCGGATCGTAAATTCCCTCACGACAAACGCGACAAACGCGATGGCGGAAATGACCGAGAGCCAGCAAATGAAAGGTGAGTTGAACCAGTCTTCATCCTGTCCCTTGTTCAGGACCGTTTGCAGCGTCCCGAGCCAGACCGCCAAGACGAGGAAGCCCCAGCCGTCGATGCGCCCTCGTTTGATGCTCCGAATGTAGGGAGGGTCGAAGACGAATTGTTGGATCAGCCACAAGGCGAACAGACAGCAAGGGATGTTTATGTAAAAGATCCAGCGCCAGGAATAATTGTCGGTGAGCCAGCCGCCCAAAACCGGTCCCACCACGGGCGCCACGACAACGCCCACCACGTAGGCCGCCATGGCCATGCCTCGCTTGGCGGGCGGAAAACTCTCCATCAAAATGGCCTGCGAGATGGGCTGCAAAGCGCCGCCGCCGGCTCCTTGCACAATGGAAGCGACGATCAGAAAGGGAAGCGTCGGAGCGGCGCCGCAAGCGAAGGAAGCCAGCGTAAAGATGCCGATGCAAATCATGAGGAAACGCTTGCGTCCAAACAACGCGGAAAACCACGCGGTGGCGGGCAGGACAATGGCATTCGAAATCAGATAGCCCGTCTGTATCCACGTCGCCTGGGATATCGTGGCCGAAAGGTTGCCCGCGATATTTTCCAGCGCGACGCTGACGACGGTCGTATCGAGCATTTCGATAAAGGTCGGCAGAATCACCGCAACCGCGATGAGCCACGGATTGATTCTGGGTTGGGAGGGATGGTCGCTCATAAACGGGAAGATTTGGCGTTACTTAACCCGCACTTGCGGAACAACCGACATTCCTGGGCCAAGGACCATGCCCGGGTCCGACAGGCTAAAATCATCGAAAACGATCTTAACTGGCACACGCTGCACAACCTTGATGTAGTTGCCCGTGGCGTTTTCCGGCGGAAAGAGACTGAACCGCGCGCCTGAACCGGATTGGATGCTGTCCACATGGCCGGCGAACTTGTATCCCGGGTAGGCGTCCACTTCGATTTGGACCGGCTGGCCGGGGCGCATGTGCGTGAGCTGGGTTTCTTTGAAATTTGCG
>JBEKQH010000279.1:0-3691 GCA_049519915.1 Opitutaceae bacterium | reverse complement strand
AGCACCGAAATGGCCGGGGTGATCACGCCGTCGCCGAACAATAACGCCGCACCGATCAGAATGGTGATCGTGACGAGGCCCAAACCGCGGCGGCCGGTGTGCTCGCGGTCGCCATAACAGAGGGCCAGCAGCGCGAAGATGCCGCCTTCGCCGTGGTTGTCCGCCCGCGTGACATAGAACATGTACTTGAAGCTGACCACGAACGTCAGCGACCAAAACATCAGCGAGAGGAGACCGAGAATGCCGTCGGTGTATCCGACCCCCTGCGGCAGGTGCTTGATGCACTCGCGCATGGTGTAGAGGGGGCTCGTGCCGATGTCGCCGAAGACGACGCCCAGCGCCCCGACCGCGAGGCCGAGCTGCAGGCGGGATCTTTTTTGAAGAGGGTCGGACTCGTGCATGGGCCGGGGTAATAGTCGGAGAAAGGCGGTGGCATTGTCCACCCCGCTCTTGGGCGACCGTCGACGTCTAAGCGCTCAGGCGGGCGCCCGGCGGTAGATTTGATAGCGGCGCCGCCGGCCCGGACTCCCGGCTGGAGCCAGGGCGCGCGACGGGGCGAGAGACGTTTTCTTCATGGGTGGCGGCGGAATTTCTCGCATGGTTCATGCCGATTCCTCCAATTTTTTATATTATCTATATAAGCGCCGGCGAAAGGGCGCCGCCAGGGCCCGGTCGTCGAATTTCAGCTTTCCATTATAGTCTCGGATTCGGGCGCAGAAGAGCGCGTGGAAAAATTAATAAATTATATCTTTTTGTTAATAATCAATTCATCCCGGATGGCATCGACGTTGCTGAAATGAGCGAAGGGATCAGCCCTTCCGGATTAGGCAGTTCTTAATCGGGAAGTGCACGAGCCCTTCCTCATGACAACTATCCAATCCATCATAAAAATAAAATGGCTTCGCGCGGCGCTCCTCGGCGCGGCGCTTCTCGGTTGCTCCGGCCCGCTCAAACTTCTCGCTGACGAACCTACCCCTGATCCCGGAGGGTATTCAACCGGCGGCACCGCCGACGCCCAAGGGGTGGCCGGCAACATGTTCGTTGTCAGTGCGCCCGCCGACCTCAGCGATTCCGATAAAAAGGATCCAGCGAAGCTTAAGACGTACAACGACGCCAAAAAGGCGTTCGACGATTACACGGCGCAGGCCAAATTGGAGCCTTTGGCGGTCAAATTGTCCGATTCGGTGGGCCACAACCGTGTCGCGATCAATTTCACCTGGACGCTGGTCACAGGCTTTCTCGTCATGTTCATGCAAGCCGGTTTTGCGCTGGTCGAAACGGGCCTCTGCCGGGCAAAGAACGCCGGCCACACGATGGCGATGAACTTTATGATCTATCCCATGGGCATGCTTGGATTCTATCTTTGCGGCTTTGCTTTCATGTTCGGCGGCATGGCCGACCCCAATAATCCAATTGGCGGCGGCATCGGAACGATGGGGGGATTTGCCGGCCTGGACAAAGAGCTGGGCATAACCATTGGCGGCCATTTTCTCGGCCTGCTCGGGGCCAAGGGATTCTTTCTCAAGGGAGCGGGCTACGATTGCGCGGCGTTCGCGCTCTTTTTGTTCCAAATGGTGTTCATGGACACCACGGCGACGATCCCGACCGGTGGCGCGGCTGAACGCTGGAAATTCTCCGCGTTCATGATCTACGGCTGCTGCATCGGCACGATCATGTATCCGGTGTTCGGCAATTGGGTCTGGGGCAACGGCTGGCTCGCGCAAATGGGCGTCAACTGGGGCATCGGCCATGGCCACGTCGATTTCGCCGGTTCCTCCGTCGTGCACATGCAGGGCGGTGTCATCGCATTTATCTTCTGCTGGCTGATCGGCCCGCGGTACGGAAAGTACGACGCCAAGGGCAAGATTGTGAATCCGATCGTGCCGCACAGCATCCCGTTGGTCATGCTCGGGACGTTCATTCTAGCGTTCGGCTGGTTCGGCTTCAATCCGGGATCGTCGCTGGCTGCCACCGACCTGCGCATTGCGGTCGTGGCGGTGAACACGATGCTCGCATCGGCGACCGGCGCCCTCGGCGCCACGCTCTGGATGTGGTGGTTCAAGACGAAGAAGCCCGATCCGTCGATGATGTGCAACGGCATGCTGGCCGGCCTTGTGGCCATCACCTGCCCGTGCGCCTTCGTCAGCGCGTTCGGCGCCTCGGCCCTGGGATTGATTGCCGGCATCCTGGTCGTGGAATCAGTCTTCTTCTTCGACAAGATCGGCATCGACGATTGCGTTGGCGCGATTTCAGTCCACGGCGTCAACGGCGCCTGGGGCTGCCTCTCGCTCGGTCTTTTTGCCGACGGTACCTACGGTGACGGCTGGAACGGGGTCCCGGGAAAGGTGACGGGCCTGTTTTACGGCGGCGGCATGGGCCAGTTTTGGGCCGAGCTGATCGGCGTGACCGTATGCTTTGTGACGCTGTCCATCCTTTCGATCATCGTTTACAAACTCGCCGAGGTTTTGGTCGGCAACCGCGTGAGCAAGGAAGTCGAAATCCAAGGTCTCGATCTCCCCGAAATGGGCGCGCCTGGCTATGCCGGCTTTGTCATGGACAAGGCGGCCGAGACTCCGGTCAGCCAATAAACGGGATTGGTTATGTTTATCCAAATGTAGAGTAGAACCCGGCTGCGCGATCCGCCCAACGATCGCGCAGCCATCCAATTTAAAATCAAATATTAAGAACCTTTTATGGAAATCCACTTGGTAACGATTCTTAGTTCATCCGCCGCGCTGCTGGTCGGTGGCACCATCGGCCTCGCCTTCGGCACCCTCCAAGACGCCGCCCGTCGCCGGCATGAGAAACTTCTGCAAGAACAGAAGCTGAGCAACCTTTGGGCCATCATCCCCGGATCAGGCGCGCGGGTGGCCTATCTCCTGGTTGCGCTCCTTCTAATCCAGATCATTTGCCCCCTGCTCTTCACGGCGGGAATCCAATGGTGGGTCTCCGGCGGTTTGTTGGCCGGCTATGGCTGGTCGCTGCTCCAGAACGTCCTGCGCCTGCGCAAGGCCAACCGGGCTTAAGGGACGTAGGCCGTGGGGTGGTTGCGCAAGCCTGCGCAACCACCCGGGGGAAATTTGTTTTTATGTCATGGCGACCCCCGCAGCGATTCCTCCCGGCTGCGGCCGTCAAAGGTCATTATTGTCAGTTTCATCATTAAATGATTACTCGGCTCCCTTTCCTCCGATCCAGGACTTTGCTTTTCTCCTGGGCGGTCCTTGGCGGGTCCGCCTGCGCAGCCGTGGCCAGCGCCGCTCCACAGCCTTTCCCGCTGCCTTTGGACCGTTACCCGCCGATCAATCAGGCCAGCTTGGCGCAGACTTTGTCGGACCGAATCCATACGGATCCTTTCAATCTCGTCTATACGATTATTTTTGCCCTGGCCATCCTGCACACTTTCTTGACGTTCAAGATCAGAAAGTGGGCTCATGCGGTCGAAGCGAGGCATGCCGCCAATGGCCGGACGGTCCTGTTTGACGATGAGGGTGATGAAATTCCGGAAGTGAGCGTGGGGGGGCAAATTCTCCATTTGCTCAGCGAAGTGGAAGCGGTTTTCGGCGCCTGGGCGGTCGTCCTGATGCTCATGATCACCGTGCACAAAGGGTGGGCCACGGCGGTGGCCTACGTCGGGCATGGCGTAGATTTTACCGAACCGCTTTTTGTGGTGGTGATCATGGCGCTGGCCTCG
>JBEKQH010000278.1:0-4508 GCA_049519915.1 Opitutaceae bacterium | reverse complement strand
GTTCGAGTTCGTTTTTCAGCTCGATGACCACGCGCGAGATTTCGAGATCGTTGGCCTTGCTGCCGACCGTGTGCACCTCGCGGCCGATCTCCTGCAGGATAAACTCCGACTTGCGGCCGATTTCGCCGTCCGACCGCAACAGCGCCGAAAACTGCTCCAGATGGCTCGCCAGCCGGGTGAGTTCCTCGGTCACATCGCAACGGTCGGCAAAAAGCGCGATCTCCTTGAGCACGCGCTCGTCGCTGACGTCGAGGTCGAGCCCGGCCTCGCGAAGCCGTTTGAGCAACTGTTCGCGGTAGGCCGGCGCCACCTGCGGGGCGCGCGCCGCCACAACCGCGACGTGCCCATGCAGCGCCCCCAGACGCGCCTCGAAATCCTTCAACAACGTCGCGCCTTCCTGCGCTCGCATGGCGGCAAAGGCCCGCAGCGCCTCTTCCAACGCCGCCATGGCCGCCGGGCGGGCTTCCTCCGCCGTCGGCACCACGGTCGTCTTGCGTTGCGCGCTGGCCACCTGCCAGAGCAACTCCGGTGTGACGGCAAAGGCGACGCCGCGCTGCGCGGCGAACGCTTTCAGCCGGTCGAGCGCCGCAGCCGCAGCCGTTTCGTCCCACGCGACCGGACCGGCGCCGTTCGCGCCGGTCAGTTCAAAATCCACATGCACCTTGCCACGCGAGGCGAATTTTCTCACCTGTTCGCCGACCGCCGGCTCAAGACTCTCCCATTCGCCGGGACTCGACACGGTCAGGTCGAGCGTTTTCCGATTCACGGAACTGACCTGCACCGTGAGGGTGTAAGCGCCGAGGATCAGGTATCAGGTATCAGGTATCAGGTGACAAGTATCAGGTATCAGGTAACAAGTATCAGGAAGGGAAACCAAGCTCTAAGAAAGGTCATGTTACCCGGGTTTTCCGGCAGCCGGAACTTTCTTGTCACCTGTCACTTTTTACCTGCCACCTGATACTTTCGCCGCGAGCAGCGCGGCGACCTGCTGCACATCCTTGTCCCCGCGGCCGGACAGATTGACGACGATGATTTTGTTCTTCGGCAAGACGGCGGCGCGTTTCAACCCATGGGCGACCGCATGCGCGCTCTCCAGGGCCGGGATGATGCCCTCCAGCCGGGCGCAAAGCTGGAAACCCGCCAGCACCTCCTCGTCCATCGCGTAAGTGAATTCGATGCGTCCGCGATCGTGGTAATAGGCGTGCTCCGGCCCCACCGCCGCATAATCCAAGCCGGCGCTGACGGAATGGGTCAAATCGATCTGCCCGTCCTCATTTTGCAAAATGAAAGTCTTGCAGCCCTGCAAAACGCCGAGTTTTCCCGCCGCGAAACGCGCCGCGTGTTCCCCGCTCCGGATGCCCCGCCCGCCGGCCTCGACCCCCGTCATCCCGACGCTGACATCCTCCAAAAAGGTATAAAACAACCCCATGGCGTTGCTGCCGCCGCCGACGCAGGCGATCAATTCGTCGGGCAGCCGCCCCTCGCGCGCCATCATTTGTTCCCGCGTCTCGTCGCCGATCACCCGGTGGAAATCCCGGACCATCATCGGATACGGATGGGCGCCGTAAACCGTGCCGAGGATGTAATGGGTCGTCCGCACATTCGTCACCCAGTCGCGCATGGCTTCATTGATGGCGTCCTTGAGGGTCTTTTGGCCGGCCTCGACGCTCCGCACCTCCGCGCCCATGAGCCGCATGCGAAAAACGTTCAAGGCCTGCCGTTCCATGTCCACCGCGCCCATGTAGACCACGCATTCGAGTCCGAACTTCGCGCAGACCGCGGCCGTGGCCACCCCGTGCTGGCCGGCCCCCGTTTCGGCAATGATGCGTTTCTTCCCCATGCGCAAGGCGAGCAGCGCCTGGCCGATGGTGTTGTTGATCTTGTGCGCGCCGGTGTGGAGCAAGTCTTCGCGCTTGAAATATATTTTTGCGCCGCCGCAGTGCTCGGTCAGCCGCTCCGCGAAATAGAGCTCCGTCGGCCGGCCGGCAAATTCCTTCAGATGGCGATCCAAATCCGATTGGAACGAAGGATCGGCCCGGGCCGCCGTGTAAGCGGCGCCCAACTCCTCCAGCGCGGTCATCAACGTCTCCGGCACGAACACACCGCCATACACCGCAAAATGTCCGGTGGCGTCGGGCACGGAGGCCCGGATGATTTGCGGATCGACGGCAAGTGACATGGTGGGGCCAGCGTGCAAAAAAAAGGCCCCGGTGCAAGCCATGGCGGGGAAAAGCTCGAAAACCCAAACGCCAAAGATAGCGGCTGCGGCCGAATAGAGCCCGTCCCAACTACGAATTACCAAATACCAACTACCTCCTCCTACACCCGTTTAACCGTCACGAGGGTGAAATCGTCGCGCTGCTCCACCCCTTCGCTGAAACGCTGGACGTTTTCCAAAATGCCGTCGTTGATTTCGCGGGCGCTGCGGTCGCGCAAGGCGCGCACGACATCGGCCAGCCGGCTGCCGGAAAACTCCTTCTGTTCCTCGTTGGGCGCTTCCGTCACGCCATCGGTGTAAAGCACGAGCACGTCGCCGGGATCGAAAGGCTCCACCCGATCGGTGATCACTTCGGAAAAAAACGATTCATCGACCAAGCCAAGCGGCATCCCCTCGCCCCCGGAAAATACGCCCAGGTAAAGCCCGCTGACGCGGTCGCGCCGGACGAACAGCGCCAATTCGTGGCCGGCGCGAGCGAAGGTCACCGTGCCCGCCGCGACGTCCACCACGGCATAGGACATCGTGACAAAGGTCTCGCGTTGCAAGTCGCCGCTCAACGCGCGATTGAGCTCGATCAGGGCTCCGGCGGGCGACCCGTGCCGGGGGGCGATCTGCCGGAGATTGGCGCGGCAGATGGCCATCAAGAGCGACGCCGCGATGCCCTTGCCCGATACGTCGGCCACCGCGACGCCCAGCTTCGAGTCCGAGAGCGCAAACAGGTCGTAGAGATCCCCTCCGATCTTTTGCGCCGGGAGATAACGGGCGTCGACATCGAGGCCGGCGAGGCGCGGCGGAGTGTGCGGGAGCAACATTTTCTGGATGCCGCTGGCCAGCGACAGATCGAGGTCGAGCTGGCTTTTCTCGATTTGAAAATTGAGAAATTCGGCATTATGCAGGGCCAGCGCCGCCTGCTCGGCCAACGACTGCACCAGGGAAAAATCGGTTGCGCTGAACGGCAGGCCGTCGGCGGGATTGGTGACGGCAAGCACGCCAAAAAAGCGGTCGCGGAAGAGCAGCGGCACGGCGATGACCGACTTCACGGCCAACGCGGGGTCGTCGTGATGCACAATGCGCGGGTCGGCCGCGGCATCGGCGATCAGTTCGCCCCGCCCCGTGGCGGCCACGCGACCGACGATCCCCTCGCCGACCGGGAAGGTCTCGGACCGAAGCACCTGTTCAATGAACTTTGTGCGCGTAGTGAGCTTGTCCCGGATTTGTTCGGGCAACGGACGGTGCGGCGGGAAAAGCCCTTCTAGCGCCAGGCCGTGCATCCGGTCGTCCGACGTCTTTTCAAAGATGCAGGCGCTGAGCGCGCCGGTGCTGAGGATGGCGGCGTGGACGATGCGCTGATAAAGGATATTGCGCGAAGGATTGTCGGCCAGGGCCTCGGCCATCTGGTGCATGAAGTCCAGGACGATCCGGTTCTCCTGCGCCAGGATCTGCCGTTGCTCGTCCAGCCGGTCAGCCGCGGCGCGAGTGCGCACCAAGAGCAAGAGCATGGCCAGAATACCGACGAGAAAGCCAAGACCGAGGAATAGAAACGACATGTTTGCGAATTCTGCAGGGCAAGTGAGGCAAGCCCCGGCAGTTCGCGCAATGATGGAAACGCGCCAATTCTATGCCGCGGGCGGCGTGGGTTCCGAGTCGGACGGGGGGAAATCGATGGCCGGCGTCGGTCCGGCCGCTTCCTCCGGCGACGCGACCGCCGGTATCGTCGACGCCAGAGGCGGCTCGCGCCGTTTGGGTGCAATGGACGGCGGTATGCGAGCGGTCGTCGGCTTTTCCGTGGCCGGCACGGCGACCGCCGGTTTTGGCGGACTCGCCCGCGGGGCCTTCTTGCGAGCGGCCACCCGTCGCTTGCCGGCGGCTTGGGCCGCCGTTAACCCCATTTTCAAGGCCTTCAGCTCCTTGCGCGCATCCTTGGCCTCTTTTTTCGCCTTCTTGAAAAGTTTGCGCGCCGTCTTGAATCCGGCTTTGGCCGTTTGCGCTTGAAGCCGCGTGCTTTCCGCGCGCTTTTGCGCCAAGGCCAATTTAAGCTTCAGCTCCCCGGCCTTCGCGCCGGCCGTGGCGCGACCGCTGTTTTTCCGACGGCTTTTCATGCTGAAAAATGGGTGGGCTGGGCGGGCGACGGCATGGTCAACGGCCGGGCTCAATCATGGCAATCGGGCTACGCGACAGGCGCACTGTCGTCAATTTTTAAACGCCAGCAACGTGTCGGGCTTCGCCTCCACGTTGCTAGGACTGCTCGATCCGATTCTTGAGAAACGCGAGCACATCCTGGAATTTGCCC
>JBEKQH010000277.1:0-3705 GCA_049519915.1 Opitutaceae bacterium | reverse complement strand
CTTGCGACCCTCGATGACGTCGGCCTCGGTTATCTCACGCTCGGCCAGCCCCTCAACACGCTCAGCGGCGGCGAGGCCCAACGGCTGAAACTGGTCCGCTATCTGAGTTCCCAGTTTGCTGTTCACGGTTCGCCGTCAAATTTCTTAGAAACAAATTCTGACGTCGATCGTGAACCCTTGGTCGCTAACCGTAAACCGACAACCGTAAACCTCGAACCTCCGGCGAAAGCCCTGCTTTTGCTGGACGAACCCACGACGGGACTCCACCGGCACGACGTGAAACGCCTTCTCGGCGTGCTCAATGCGCTGGTCGATCGCGGCCATAGCGTCGTCGTCATCGAGCACAATCTCGACGTGCTCGCGGCCGCCGACTGGATAATCGAAATCGGCCCCGAGGCCGGCGCCGCCGGCGGCCGCATGGTGACCGAAGGGCCGCCCGAGGCCATTGCTGCGGCCGACACCGCCACCTCGCCGTTTTTGCGAGCTGCGCTCGCGGAAGGTTCACGGTTTACGGTTCACGGTTCACGATTGTTGGCCTCCGATGACACCGCTTCCTATGAAGCCACCTGTGAACCGAAAACCGGGAACAGCGAACTTTCGATCATCGGCGCGCGCGAAAACAATCTGCAGAATATTTCGCTCACGATTCCGCACCGCCAGCTCAGTGTCGTGACCGGCGTGTCCGGCTCGGGCAAGTCGACTCTCGCCTTCGACATCGTTTTTGCGGAAGGCCAGCGGCGTTTCATGGAATCGATGTCGCCTTACGCGCGGCAGTTCGTGGAGCAGCTCCCTCGTCCGGCCGTCGACCGCCTGACCGGCATCCCCCCCACCGTGGCCATCGAGCAGCGGGTTTCGCGCGGCTCGCGCAAGTCCACCGTCGCCACCATCACCGAGGTGGCGCAATACCTCCGCCTTCTATACGCGCGCCTCGGCGTCCAGCATCACCCCGACACCGACCGGCCCGTCACGCCGCTTTCGCCCGGACAGCTCAAGGCCCTCCTCGCCCGGCTTTTGGCCTCGCCGGCGGCCCGCCGCGCCAAAAATCTCTACCTGTGCGCGCCGCTCATTCGCGGGCGCAAGGGCCACCACCAGCCCATCGCCACCTGGATTTCAAACCAGGGCTACGAACTCATGCGCGTCGATGGCCGGATCCTCCCTGTGAAGGATTTCCAAAAGCTCGACCGCTATAAAGAACACGACGTCGAGGTGGTCGTGGCGGACCTGAAATCTGTCACGGGTGCAAGGTTCAAAGTTCCAGGTTCCAGGTTCCAGGTTCACAGTTCAAAGTCGAGAGCGCGAAGTTCAAGGTCCAAGGTTCAAGGTTCACAGTCAGGCAGGTCAACCTTGAATCTGGAACCTGGAACCTTCAACTCGCCAGCGGACGCGCTCGCGCGCGCGCTGGCGCTCGGAAAAGGCTCCTGCTTCGTGCTGCAGCCGGGCAGCGGCCTTCTTACTTGGTTCTCCCTCACGCGCACCGATATCGA
Organism: Opitutaceae bacterium; assembly: GCA_049519915.1. Classification (GTDB taxonomy): domain Bacteria; phylum Verrucomicrobiota; class Verrucomicrobiia; order Opitutales; family Opitutaceae; genus DASRHD01. The sequence goes on along the minus strand of JBEKQH010000277.1, from coordinate 2,221 downwards.
AACCGGAGAGTCCTTCCCCGAGCCCGATCCAAAACATTTCTCCTTCAACTCGCCCAAGGGCTGGTGCCCGGCCTGCCGCGGGCACGGCCGCATTTTTCCCTGGATGCTTGAACCCGAAGACGAAAAAGACGACGACCCCGCGGCGCCGTTGCGCGCCTTTGGGATCGAAACCGGCGACGACGTCTCCGACCAAGGCACGCCCTGCCCGGCGTGCCAAGGCGAACGCCTCAACCGCGTAGCTCGCGCGGTAAAACTTCACTTCCGCGGCCGGCGGCCGCCCTTGTCGCTCCCCATCTTGCTGCGCGGCACGCCGGCGCAACTTCTGGCCCGCCTTCACGCCCTCGAACTCGATGCGCGCGGCCGCCTCATCACGCAGGACATCGTGCCGCAGATCGAGGAACGGCTGCGCTTTCTCAACCATGTCGGCCTCGGTTATCTCGCGCTCGATCGCCCCACCGAGACGCTCTCCGGCGGCGAGTCCCAGCGCATCCGCCTGGCCGCCCAACTCGGCACCCCCCTCGCGGGCGTCCTCTACGTGCTCGACGAACCCAGCATCGGTCTGCACGCGCGCGATAACGACCGCCTTATCGCCACGCTCTTTTCGCTCCGCGACAAGGGCAACACCCTCCTCGTCGTCGAGCACGACGATGAACTCATGCAACGCGCCGATCGGATCATCGATCTCGGCCCGGGCGCAGGAGTGCATGGCGGGCGGCTGCTGGCCAACGGTCCGCCCGCCGACGTCAAAAAGATCCCCTCGTCCGTCACCGGCCTCTATCTCAAGCACGGTCTCCCGCACCCGTTGCGCGGAGATTATCGGCCGGTTGAGAGGTGGAGCGCTTTGACCTCAACGCGCTCAGAACGCCTTGGGGACAAATCGCTCCACCGCGCTCCTCAACGCGTTGGGGTCAACGCGTTCCACCCTAAGAACAGTCCCGCGCTTCATCATGGCTGGCTCGAATTCACCGGCGTCCAATTCAGAAATCTCAAAAATATCGACCTGCGCCTTCCGCTCGGCCGGCTCATCATGGCCGCCGGTCCCAGCGGCGCCGGCAAATCGAGTTTATTTCGCGATCTGCTCCATCCCGCCGTCGCCTGCGCCATCAAAAACAAAAAGTCGAAACTCTCCGGCCGCGAATTTGTGAAAGCCACCGGCTGGTCTGACGACCGTGGACGCCCAACTCCGGGCTCTCGACCTCCCTTCGCCGAACTTCGTTTGGCCGACAGCTTTCGATCCGTCATCGAAGTCGACCAGGCGCCCATCGGCAAGACGCCCCGCTCCACCCCCGCCACCTATCTCGGCCTCTTCGATCTGATCCGCCAATTTTTCGCCTCGTTGCCCGAGGCCCGGGTCCGCGGCTACACCGCCTCGCGCTTCTCGTTCAACACCTCCGGCGGCCGTTGCGAGACCTGCCAGGGCGCGGGCCGCATCAAACTCGAAATGGCTTTCATGCCCGACGTTTTTCTGCCCTGCGATGCTTGCGGCGGACAACGCTACGGCCCCGACCTCGCCGACCTCACCTGGAAAGGAAAGACCATTGGCCAGGTGCTCCAGCTCACGTTCGAGGAGGCCGCGCAATTCTTCGGTTTTCACGCCCGGCTCAGCGAGATCTGCCGGCTGATGACCGATTGCGGCCTGGGCTATCTCACTCTCGGACAAAGTTCTCCGACCCTGAGCGGCGGCGAGGCCCAGCGGCTTAAGCTGGTGACCGAGCTCGCCCACGGACTGCAAAGCTTCACCGAACGCAGCCGCGGCCTCCAGCCCCGCAATCTTTATCTATTGGAAGAGCCCACGATCGGCCTGCACCTCAGCGACTGCGAAAAACTCATCCGCGTGCTCCACTCGCTGGTGGACCAAGGCCACACCGTCGTGGTCATCGAGCACCACCTCGACCTGCTCGCGGAAGCCGATTGGATCGTCGAGCTAGGCCCAGGGGGCGGACCCGACGGCGGCGAATCGATCTATCAAGGTCCCGTCGCCGGTTTGCTCAGAACGAAGGGCAGTCCCACCGCGCCCTACCTGCGCGCAAAATTAGGGAAGTCCCAAGCTCACGCGTTCGAGCCGGTCGTCGCCGTCTGCTGATCGTAGACCTGGACCGCTTCCTGCACCACTTGCAGAAATTCGGTCATCGAAATGGGCTTGAGCAGATAGCGGAAAAGAGCCGCCTCATTCACGCTGCGCAGCAACATTTCGGGTTTCATGTAGCCCGTGACCAGGATG
>JBEKQH010000276.1:0-3714 GCA_049519915.1 Opitutaceae bacterium | reverse complement strand
CGCCACACCTTGAATGTGCTCTGAGCCGCCGTCCCACTTAGCCACCATGCCTCTGCCCACCTCCGTCCTCATTGTCGGCTCCGGCGGCCGCGAGCACGCGTTGGTGAAGGCCATTCTCGCTTCCCCCGCCCGCCCGCGCGTCCTGGCTGCGCCCGGCAACGCCGGCATCGCGCTGGACGCGCCCTGCTTCCCGGTCGCGGCCGACAACATTTCGGGTCTCGTCGCCCTCGCCCAGCGGGAGAAAGTCGAATTCGTCGTCGTCGGGCCCGAAGGGCCGCTTGCCCTCGGCTTGGTGGATGAACTCGCCGCCGCCGGCCTGACCGCCTACGGGCCGAAAAAGGACGGCGCCCGCCTCGAAGCTTCAAAGATTTTCACCAAGCAGCTTCTGCTCAAACATAAGATACCCACCGCGCCCGCCGCCTTCTTCAACGAAGCCGCTCCGGCGCTCGCTTATTTGCGCACGCGGAAAATCCCCATCGTGATCAAGGCCGACGGCCTCGCCGCCGGCAAAGGCGTCGTCGTCGCGCAAACGGCCGCCGAGGCCGGATCCGCCGTGCGCGACATGCTCGAAGGTGGAAAATTTGGCGCCAGCGGCCGCCAGATTCTGATCGAAGACTGCCTTTGGGGGGAGGAAACCTCCCTGCTGGTCGTCGTCTCGGGCCAGGATTACGTCATCCTCCCCGCCGCCCAGGACCACAAGCGCGTCGGCGATGGCGACACCGGCCCCAACACCGGCGGCATGGGCGCCTATTCGCCGGCCGAGGTGGTCACGCCGGACTTGCTGGCGCGCATCGAAAGCGAAATCGTGCGTCCGTCGGTCCGGGCCATCGCCGCTGAAGGCATCGATTTTCGCGGCACCCTGTTTATTGGCCTCATGCTCACGCCGGACGGCCCCTGCGTGATCGAATACAACGCCCGTTTCGGGGATCCCGAAACGCAGGTGGTGCTTCCGCGGCTCGCCACCGACGTGCTCGGACTGCTCTGGTCCGCCGCGCGCGGCGAGCTCGGGAAAATCAAGCTCGCGGTGAAACCCGAATCCGCCCTCTGCGTCGTCCTCGCCGCCCGCGGTTATCCCGACGCCTATCCAAAAGGCGAGGTCATCACTCTGCCCGCCCCCGCCAGCCTGCCGGCGGGCGCGTTTGTTTTCCATGCCGGCACCGCGCGAAGCGCCGGCGGAGACATCGTCACGGCCGGCGGCCGGGTGCTCGGCGCCACCGCCTGCGCACCCACGCTGCGCGAGGCCGCGGACCGCGCCTACGCGGTTTGCAATCAGATTCAATTTGCCTCAAAATATTTCCGCCACGACATCGGTGCGCGACAGCTCAACCGTCTATCTCCATGATTGTCATTTCGAGACCGGCCAGGAACCTCGCCTTTATCTTTTCTTTTTCAATCGGCCTGCTGCTCACTGCGCGCGCAGCCACGGCGGCCGCGCCCGTCGATTTGGGCCAGGGCCTGCTCTACTGCCGCGTCCATGCGCTGCCCGCCGACCTGCCGGCGGCCGACACGGCCAAGTCAGCCCTCGTCCTCGACCTGCGCTACGCCGCCGCCGACGACGCCGGCATCGCCGCCTTCTCGGCCTGGCTCGGCTTCCGGACCCCCGCCCAACCGGTCTTCGTTCTCGTCAATAGCGGCACCGGCCGACCGCTCTTGGATACGCTCATCGCGCGCCCACGGCCGTCCGGCGTCGTGACGCTCGGGCCGGCGTTGCCTTCCTTCACCCCCGATGAGGAGGTGAAAACCGTCCCCGGCACCGAACGGCGCGCCTACAACGCGTTTGACCACGGCGTCGCGATCGAATCGCTGATCGTCGAAAAAATCGACAAGCCCCGTTACGACGAAGCGGAGATGGTCCGGGAACACGCCAGCGACAGCGAATTGCCGCCGGACGACACCGACGATACCGCCAAGCCCGATGCGGCGGCACCCAAACCCGCCCCGCCGCCGCAACTGATCGACTTGGCGATCGAGCGGGCCGTCCAGCTCCACCGCGCCCTCCTCGCGTTGCACAAAATCCCGCAGGCCTGATAGGCCCGCCGCCTTGCGCGCCGCACCCGGCCCCTAAGCCCGCCCGCCGATGCCAGTTCCCGGACACATCCTCACCGTTTGCACCGCCAATATTTGCCGCAGCCCGATGGCCGCGGGTCTACTCCAGCACGCGCTCGCAGCCCAGCCCGAGCCGCTCAAATCTCTCCGCATTTTCTCCGCCGGCGTGGCCGCGCGCGGCGGCGAGGTCGTCACGGACTACTCCGTGCAGGCCATGAAGAAAGCGGGCATCGACATCTCCGGCCACCGCAGCCAGCCGGTCACGGCGGAGCTTCTCGACGGCGCGCTGGCCATTTTTTGCATGACCGAGTCGCACCGCGCCATGATCGAGCTCATGTTCGACCCGGCGCCGCAAAACATTTTCCTCTTCCGCGAATTTCTTCCGCCCGGCTCCGAAAAGGAAATCGCCGATCCCTACGGCGGGCCCTATTCGCTTTATGAGATTTGCCGCGACGAGATGGTCGAGGCCATCCCCTCGCTGCTGGAGCAGTTGAGAAAGATGACGGCCCGGCCCGCCGGCCGCTAGGAGCCCGTGGGCGAAGCCCGACGGGCTCCTTAAAAAAATCTTTGCCTTGCGGCGGGTTTGCGCGAGCGTTGGCTTTTCCCGCCATGCTTAACGCCACGCCGCTCAAGACCCTCGATCCGGAACTTTCCTCGGCCATTGCCGCCGAGCTCGCCCGCCAGGAGAGCCATATCGAGCTCATCGCCTCGGAAAATTTCACCTATCCCGCCGTGCTCGAGGCGCAGGGCAGCGTGCTCACCAACAAGTACGCCGAAGGCTACCCGGGCAAGCGGTGGTACGGCGGCTGCGAATTTGTCGACAAGGTCGAGCAGTTGGCCATCGACCGCGCCAAACAGCTTTTCGGCGCCGAGCATGCCAACGTCCAGCCGCATTCCGGTTCGCAGGCCAATTTCGCCGTCTATACCTCCGTGCTCCAGCCGGGCGACAAGCTCCTCGGGATGAATCTCAGCCACGGCGGCCATCTCACGCACGGCAACCCCGCCAATTTCTCCGGCAAACTCTATCAATTTTGCCAATATGGCGTGCGCGAGGACAACGGTTTGATCGACTATGACGAACTCGCTGCCACCGCCGCGCGCGAAAAGCCGAAGATGATCACCGTCGGCGCCAGCGCCTATTCGCGGACCATCGATTTCGCGCGCATGGGCGAGATCGCCCGGGCCAACGGCGCGCTTCTCTTCGCCGACATCGCCCACATCGCCGGCCTCGTGGCCGCCGGCCTTCACCCCTCGCCCGTGGCGCACGCCGATTTCGTCACCACCACCACCCACAAGACCCTGCGCGGCCCGCGGGGCGGCCTGATCCTGTGCAAGGCGCCCTACGCGAAGGCGCTCGATTCGGCCGTCTTCCCCGGCGGCCAGGGCGGCCCGCTGATGCACGTCATCGCCGCCAAGGCGGTCTGCTTTGCGGAATGCCTCAAGCCCGAGTTCAAAACCTATTCGGCGCAAATCATCAAGAACTCGCGGGCCTTCGCCGCCGCGATGACTTCCCGCGGCTACAAGATCGTTTCCGGCGGCACCGACAACCACCTTTTCTTGGTCGATCTCCGCCCCACCCTGCCCGAGCTCACCGCCAAAAAGGCGCAAGAGACCCTCGATCTGGCCCATATCACCTGCAACAAGAACACCGTCCCATTCGAAACGCGT
>JBEKQH010000275.1:0-3734 GCA_049519915.1 Opitutaceae bacterium | reverse complement strand
GGGCGGCCCGCGGCATCAACTCGGTCGCGTGGTTTTGCGTGCTCTGGGCGGGATTTATCTTCCTATTTTTCTCGATGTCGCACTCGAAGCTGGTGCCCTATGTGCTGCCAGTGTTCCCGCCGCTGGCGTTGTTGATCGGCCGCTATGTGGCGCTCGGCTGGGAGGTGCCCCGCGAAGCGCCGCTGCGCATGGGATTTCGCCTTTATGGTTTTCTCGCCGCGGCCGTGGCGGCGATGTTGTTTATGGTTTGGTCGCGTTTGCCCGCGGACAAACTGGCTCCGGCCCTGCGCGCGGAACTGGCCCCGTTCGTCACCCTGCTGGTCTCCCTCCTTTGCACCGGAGGCTTTCTGGTGCCGTGGCTGGCGGAGCGGCGCGGCGTGCGAATGGGACTGCAGGTGCTGGTGGCGGTCACGGTGGTCTTTTTCGCGCTGGTGGTGGGCGCCGCGCCGCGCGTGCTCGACCGCACGACCAAGCCGCTCGCGCTGGTTCTGCGCGCGGAGCTGCAGCCGGGCGACCGCGTCTTTAGCTACCATGAGTTCTTTCACGACTTCCCGTTCTATCTCGGCCACACCATTGGGACGGTGGACTATCGCGGCGAAATGGAATTCGGCGTGGAGGCGGAGGACCAGAGCGACCGTTATGTGGACGAGACGACTTTCCGCCGCCTTTGGGCCGGCCCGGCCCGGGTGTTTGCCGTGGCCCGCCGAAGGGATACCGTGAAACTTTTCTCCGATCCGGCCTTCCATTACAAGTTGCTCGCCGAGAGCAACGGCGACATTCTTTTTGGCAATCGATAAGTTCCTCCCTTCACATGTCCGCACCCGTCCGAAGCGAATCTGCCCGCCGCGATCCGGTGAAACCCGCCGAACCGGCTGCTCCCCTTCCGTTTCTCCCTTTTACCCGGCCGACCATTGACGATGAAACCATCGCCGGGGTGGCCGATGTGCTGCGTTCGGGCTGGATCACCTCCGGACCACAGGTCAAAGCTTTCGAGGCGAAACTTTCCGAGTATTGCGGCGGTCGTCCTGTGCGCGTTTTTAATTCCGGCACCTGCACGATGGAAATCGCGCTGCGGATCGCCGGCGTGGGTCCGGGCCACGAAGTCATCACCACGCCGCTGTCCTGGGTGGCCACGAGCAACGTCGTCCTTGAGGTCGGGGCGCGGCCGGTTTTTGTCGATATCGATCCGGTGACGCGAAATATCGATCTGGACCGCATCGAGGCGGCCATCACCCCTGCCACGCGGGCCATCATCCCGGTCGATCTTTCCGGTCTGCCGGTGGATCGGGACCTGCTTTACGCCATCGCCAAGCGTCACCGGCTGCGGGTCGTCGAAGATGCGGCGCAGGCGTTCGGCAGCACCTGGCACGGCCGGCGCATCGGCAGCTTCGGCGATTTTGTGTCGTTCAGTTTTCACCCAAACAAAAACATCACGACCATCGAGGGCGGCGGCCTGGTGCTCAACGACGAGCGCGAAGCGAAACTGGCCGAACAATACCGCCTGCAAGGGGTGGTGCGTTCCGGGCAGGATGGCATGGACGTCGAGCTGGTCGGCGGCAAATTCAACCTGACCGACGTTGCGGCGAGGGTCGGCCTCGGCCAATTGCCCCATCTCGACGAATTCAACGCCAAACGCCGCGACCTGGCCCGCGCCTATTTTGAGCAGTTCGATGCGCCTGCGATCCGGCCGCTCGGCCTGCGCCTGCCGGTCGCCGACTTTACCCATAGCAATTGGCACATGTTCCAGATCATCCTGCCCGCCGAGCGACTTATGCTCAAACGTGCCGAGATCATGGCCCGCCTGCAGGCGGCGGGCATTGGCACCGGCGCGCATTATCCCGCCATCCATTTGTTCGCGCTTTACCGGCGGCACGGCTGGAAAGAGGGTGACTTTCCGCACGCCGAATACGCCGGCCGCAATATCCTCTCGCTGCCGTTGTTCCCGGCCATGGTTCGCGCCGACGTCGTGCGGGTCGTGTCGGCCCTGGCCGAAATTCTTAAGGCGAACCAAAAACCCTAGCCCGGAAATTTCAGCCCAAAGATGAATATGGAACGCAGGAAAGCGGGAAGTCGGGCCAAGCCATCCAAGATTTTCCCTGATTTCTTGAGTTCCCCATTGCCGTCTTTCGGTATTGCCTAGCCCTGCTATCGCCGTGTCGACAACGTCCCTTATCCAACTCTCCGTCGTCATCCCCGTTTTCAACGAGGAGCCAAATTTACCGGTGCTTTTCGCGCGCCTTTTTCCGGTGCTCGACGGACTCGGCCGACCCTACGAGGTCCTTTTTACCAATGATGGCTCGCGTGACCGCTCGATGGAGCTGCTGCGCGCGCAGCAGACCGCGCGCTCCGACGTGACGCGGGTGATCGATTTTAACGGCAACTACGGCCAGCACATGGCGATCATGGCGGCCTTCGAGCGGGTGCGCGGCGATGTCGTCGTCACGCTCGACGCCGACCTGCAGAATCCGCCCGAGGAAATCCCGAAGCTGCTCGTCCTGATTGAAGCCGGGCACGACTATGTCGGCGGTTTCCGCCTCAACCGGCAGGATAGTTTTTTCCGGACCTCGGCCTCGAAGCTGGTCAACGTGGTGCGGAGCCGCCTGACGAGCATCGAAATGACCGATCAGGGCTGCATGCTGCGCGCCTACCGCCGTTCGATTGTCGACGCCATCGTGCAAAGCGGCGCGATCAACACCTTTATCCCCGCGTTGGCCTACAGCTTTGCCAGCCACCCAACCGAGGTCGGCGTGAAGCACGAGGAACGTCACGCCGGCGTGTCCAATTACTCGTTCTACAAACTTATCCGCCTGAATTTCGACCTCATTACCGGGTTCTCGCTCGCGCCGCTGCAATACTTCACGATGTTCGCGATGGCGTGCTCCGCCGGCAGCCTGTCGCTCGTGCTCGTGCTGGCCTACCGCCGTCTTTTCCTCGGCGCCGAGGCGGAGGGCACCTTTACGCTGTTCGGCATCCTGTTTTTCCTCCTCAGCGTGGCGATGGTCGGCATCGGCCTGATCGGCGAATACGTCGGCCGCACCTATCAGGTCGTCCGCGCCCGCCAGAAGTACCACATCAAGGAGATGCTGGAGACGAAGTAGCGAATGTCCCCGCTCGTTTTGTTTGCACGATGCTTGTGCCTTGATTCTGTCGTTTTGAGCAAAGCGAATAATTCCATGGGCTCGGCTTACAAGATCGCTCTGGATCCTTCGCTTTGCTCAGGATGACAGCCTGGCATGGATTTGCCTCCTTTTATGCCCAAGCCCCGTATTCTTTTTTTTGGTTACAGCGAAGTCGGCCATGAGTGCCTGGAACTGCTCCTGGCGCGGGGCGACAACGTCGTCGCGCTCCTCACGCACGAGGACCATCCCAACGAAAAAATCTGGTTCAAGACGCCGGCCGTCGCCGCGCGGGAAAAGGGCATTCCGGTTTTCACGCCGGAGAAAGTGAATACGCCGGAATGGATCGGGCGCATCGCCGCATTGCAGCCCGATTTGATTCTGTCGGTCTATTACCGGCACATGATCAGCTCGAAGATTCTCGCGCTCCCGCGTCTTGGGGCCTTCAACATGCACGGATCGCTGCTTCCAAAATACCGCGGCCGCGCGCCCATCAATTGGGCCATTCTGCACGGCGAGCCGCGGATCGGCATGACGCTCCATCGCATGGTCGCGCAGGCCGACGCCGGCGACATCGTCGATCAGGAAGGCGTGGACATCGGCCCGCGCGATACGGCC
>JBEKQH010000274.1:0-3737 GCA_049519915.1 Opitutaceae bacterium | reverse complement strand
CTGTGCCGAACCGACCGTTTTATAGACTTCCCTTACCGAGTCACGTAACAGCACGACAAAGTGAAAAACGGCCAGAAGCTTGAGATGTTCCCATCCATCTTTCGCTGGTCGCGCAACAAAGGGGGCCGTTCGCTCATGTCGTCAGAGCTGAAGTTCGACATTGGAGGTTGGGGGTCGGACGTTCATTTCGCCGCCGCCACCGCGGCGGCGGCGGCCACGAAGGCCTTGGCTTTGGCCGTGATCGCGGCCCAGTTTTTCTCCTTCAGCGCCTTGGCTTCGACCAGCGAGCTGCCGGCGGCGGTCGCAAACGCTCCGGCCTTGAGGAAATCGCCCACGTTTTCGGGATTCACGCCGCCGGTCGGCACGAATTCCATGTGAGGGAAGGGGGCCTTGACGGATTTGATATAGGCGGGGCCGAAAAATTCCGCGGGAAAGATTTTTACCGCGTCGGCGCCGGCTTCCCACGTGTTGACGATTTCCGTCGGGGTCAGCGCGCCGCTGAAGATCGGCACGCTGTAGCGCTGGCAGAGTTGGATGACGTCGGGTCTGAGCGCCGGGGTGACGATAAATTTCGCTCCGGCGAGGATGCCGGCACGGGCGGTTTCGACGTCGAGAACGGTGCCAAGGCCGAAGAGAAAATCGGGCAGTTCGGCGGTGGCTTTTTCGAGCATGCGGATGGCACCCGGGGTGGTCATGGTGAGCTCGATGCTGGTCAATCCGCCGGCCGCGAGGGCGCGGGCGCAATCGAGCAGCCCGTCCGGCGAATCGGCCCGGATCAGGGCGATGACCTTCTCGGCTTTGAACTTGGCGAGGATGGCGTCTTTTTTCATGGGGAAGAGGGGCGATGAACGCCCAGTCTCCAACGTCCAAGGCCCCGCGTCCAACGTTTTTTCGGATCACACGTCCCTTGTCACCGATCCAGGTTAATCCTCACTGCGCGAGGTCGTAGAGCGCGTAACCGGCGAAGAAGTTCGGGAAGAAATGACAGGACGTTTTCCAGTCGCCGCGCAGGTGCACGCGGCGGGTGACGCGGATCTTTTTCACCGCGCAAAAATGCTCGAAGTCGGCGATGCTGGCCGGATTCGAAGGCCGGCTCTCAAACCACTCCGTGGTGTAGACGGCGTTGCGGGGTTTGCGGCCCCAGGCGAGCGTCGTGAGGCGGTTCTTCCAGAAGCCGTAATTGACAAAACCGACGGTAAGCGCGCGGCCGGCGCGCAGCGCTTCGGCGATCACGGCGGCCGGGTCGGCCAGCTCCTCCAGCGTGCGCGAGCAAATGACGCGGTCGAAGTGTTTGGCGGGAAATGAGCGCATGAACTCCAGCATGTCGCCCTGGTAGGCCGTGGCGCCGCGGTGGACGCAAGCGGCGATTTTTTCGAAGTCCAGGTCCACGCCGACGGCCAGCACGTCCTTGGATTGCGCGAGGAAATCGAGCAGCACGCCGCGGCCGCAGCCGAGGTCGAGCACGCGGCTGCGGGGCTCGACCCAATCGGCGATGATCTGCATGTCCACGGTGCGTTTGATGGCAGGCTTGGTCATCGGACGGTCATTCCCTTTCCAAAAACCCGCGCACGAGGCCGTAGAGTTGCGGCGACTCGAGCAGAAACGAGTCGTGGCCGAGGTCGGTGTTGAGCTCGGCATAGCTGGCGCGCTTGCCGGCGCGCAGCAGCGCGAGGACCACGGCGCGATTCTGCTCCGGCGGAAAGAGCCAGTCGCTGGTGAATCCGATGCAGAGGGTCTCGGCTTGCATGGGGGCGAAAGCTTGTTCGAGCGAGCCGTGGGCCGTGGCCAGGTCGAAATGGTCGAGCGCGCGCGTAATGTAGAGATAGGTGTTGGCGTCGAAACGGTTGATGAAGGTCTCGCCCTGGTGGCGCAGGTAGCTTTCGACCTCGAACTGCATGTCGAAGTTGTAGGCGTCGGCGGCGGCGGTGTCTTTCTTTTTCCGCCCAAATTTGCGGTCCATGGACGCGTCGCTGAGATAGGTGATGTGCGCCATCATGCGGGCGATGGCGAGCCCGACCCGCGGGCCGCCGTCATGCGGATAGTCGCCGTGGTTCCAGGCGGGATCCTGCATGATGGCCTGGCGGCCGACTTCGTTGAAGGCGATGGCCTGGGCGCTTTCGCGCGCGGTGGTGGCCATCGGGAGGATTTTTTTCACGAAGCCGGGGAATTCGAGGGGCCATTCGAGCACCTGCATGCCGCCCATCGAGCCGCCGGTAATGGCGTAGAGAGAGGTGAGCCCGAGATGGTCGCAAAGGAGCTTTTGCGCGCGCACCATGTCGCGGATGGTGACAAAAGGGAACGTGAGGCCGAAGGGCCGACCGGTGCGCGGGTCGGTCGACGACGGCCCGGTCGATCCTTGGCAGCCGCCGAGACAATTCGAGCAGAGGACAAAAAACCGGTTGGTGTCCACCGCCTTGCCGGGGCCGATCAGGTTGTTCCACCAGCCGGGCTTGCGGTCGTCGGGCGAATGGACGCCGGCGCAGTGATGGTCGCCGCTGAGCGCGTGGCAGATCAGGATCGCATTGTCGCGCGCGGCATTGAGCTGGCCGTAAGTCTCGTAACGCAAGGTGAAGCCGGGGAGGACCTGGCCGCTTTCGAAGGTGAAGGGCTCCGAATAGACGAAGTCGCACGGCACGACCAAACCGACCTCGCCGGGCTGGGCGGCGGGCGCGAAAGCGGGTTCGTCTGCGTCGTTCATAAAAACCGCTAAATGTCGCTAAGGCGTGGCAATAAAATAGTTTGTCATTCTGAGCGCAGCGAAGAATCCAATCCGATATCGCCAACAGAGTCTCACTGGATTCTTCGCTGCGCTCAGAATGACAAGGGAAAGAGCATGGTTTATCAACTGCCTACTGGTTGATCCATGATTCGTCAGCGGCAAAGCGGTTTAAAACCGGCCTGGAAATTCATTCGTTCGCGGCTTCGCTGATGGCGTCGTCCATTTCCTCGTTGGAAAAGACATTTTGCACGTCGTCGTCCTCCTCCAGAGCCTCATGGAGCTTCAGCAGCGTCCGAGCCGTGCCGAGGTCGGTGACGGGAACGAACGTCGAGGGAAGGTAGGCGATTTCAGCGCTATCGGGCTTGATGCCCTTTTTCTCCAAGGCGTGGCTGACGGTATCGAAGGCTTTGACCGGGCAGCGGATTTCGTAACCCAACTCGGTGGTCAACATGTCGTCGGCGCCGGCTTCAAGGGCGAGTTCCATCAGCGCGTCTTCGTTGGCCTTTTCCTTGGCGACGAGGAATTGGCCGAGATGCTGGAATTGGAACGCCACGGCGCCCGCGCCGGCCAGGTTGCCGCCAAAGCGGGTGAAAATGGAGCGAATGCCGGAGGCGGCGCGATTCTTGTTGTCGGTCGTGACCTGCACGATCATGGCGACGCCGCCGGGGCCGTAGCCTTCGTAGATGAATTCCTCATAAACGACGCCGGGCAGGGCGCCGGTGCCTTTTTTGATGGCGCGGTCGACGTTGTCGGCCGGCATATTCACCTCGCGCGCCTTCATCAAGATGGTGCGCAAGCGCGGGTTCATTCCCGGGTCCCCGCCGCCGGATTTGGCGACGATGGTGATTTCGCGCGAGAGGCGCGAAAAGATTTTGCCTTTGCGGCTGTCGGTGACCGCTTTGGCGCGTTTGACTTTAGCCCATTTATTGTGGCCGGCCATGGTAGGGAAAAGCTGAAAGACTGAAAGTTAAAGGACTGAAGGGCTGAAAATTAAAGGGCTGAAGAGCTGAAAGACTGA
>JBEKQH010000273.1:0-3749 GCA_049519915.1 Opitutaceae bacterium | reverse complement strand
CTCCGGCGGCGGCCATCTGCTGGCCGACGCGTTCGCGGGCATATTCCACAAGAGCTTTTCGGCTGGTGGTGCGCAGCGCCCAGAACTTTTCGTCAGAGACTTTGCGGAGATCCATTTCCAGTGTGGTCGATGTCCCCAGCCACCGGCTTTTGCCACAAGCCTCCGTCCAAAGATTGTCCGCCGCCGCCGAGTCCCAAGTCGGCATGTGCACGCCATTGGTTACATGACCGACCGGCACTTCGTCCTCCGGCCACCGGGGGAAAAGCGGCGAAAAAATATGCCGGCTCACCTGGCCATGCAACCGGCTGACTCCATTGACCGCCCCGCTCCCGCGCATCGCCAAGTAAGCCATGTTGAAAGGTTCATTCGCGTCATTGGGATTCTGGCGTCCCAGCGCCAGCATATCGCGGAACGAAAGGCCGAGGCTTTCCTGTGCGTATCGGCCGAGATACTGCTCCATCAATCCCGGGGAAAAAAGGTCAAATCCAGCGGCGACTGCCGTATGGGTCGTGAAAAGATTGCCGGCGCGCGTGGCCGCCAGGGCGACGGCAAAAGGCTGCCCAATTTCTTGCATGAAACTCCGGGCCCGTTCGAGCAAGGCGAAGGCCGCATGCCCTTCATTGAGATGACAGACCTCCGGTTTGATCCCGAGCGTGTTGAGCAAGCGCCAGCCGCCGATGCCGAGCACGATCTCCTGCTTCAGGCGCAACTCCGGGTCGCCGCCGTACAGCTCGCCGGTGATTCCCCGATGCACCGGAACGTTGGCCGCGTCGTTGCTGTCGAGCAGGTAGAGTTTTATCCGGCCGACTTGGACCTGCCAGATGCGCAGCCAGACGGAATAACCGGGCAACGCGATCTCCAGGCGCAGCCAGTCGCCATTCGGCTGGCGCACCGGTGTGACCGGGAGCTGTGCGGGATCGTTATACGGGTAGAGTGCCTGTTGTGCACCGTTCCGGTCGATCACTTGGCGGAAATACCCGTGCTGGTAAAGCAACCCGACGCCGACTACCGGCACGCCCAAATTGCTGGCGGCTTTGAGCTGGTCGCCGGCCACGTTGCCAAGCCCGCCCGAATAAATCGGGAGAGCTTCGCTCAACATAAATTCCATGCAAAAATAGGCGATGCAGGTGAGAGGAGCCTGAGGATATTTTTTTTGGAACCAGCGGGGCGTCGTTGCGGCCTCCCGTTTGGCCTGCATCAGTTGGTCGAGCAACCGGCAAAAGTCCGGATCGGCCAGGGCGCCCGCAAGTTTTTCGCGTGAAACGGACTGGAGCACCACGTTGGGGTGATAAGTCAGCGCCCAAAGCGCGGGATCGAGCCGCCGCCACAACTCGTCTGCGCAGTGATTCCATGACCAGCGCAGGTCCATGGCCAGTTCGGTCAGGGCGTCGAGGCCTTGCGGCGGTGAGGGCGGAGAGGAATTACCGGGTGTGGGTGTGCTCATAATTTTCCCTTGAGAGGTGTGGTGCACGGGGCGGCCGCCGCCAGCGTTGCGCTGACGATCGTTTGGGCCTCTTCCAGAATCTGCCGTAAATGGGATGCCCCGCGAAAACTCTCCGCATAAATCTTGTAGATATCCTCGGTGCCGGACGGCCGCGCGGCGAACCAGCCGCTTTCCGTCACCGCTTTCAACCCACCGATGGGCGCATCGTTGCCCGGAGCGCGGGTGAGAATGGCTTTGATTTTTTCGCCAGCCAGCTCGGTGAGCTTGATCTGCGCGGGGGAAAGCTTGGCCAGCGCGGCCTTTTCCGCCGGCGTAGCGGGCGCTTCCACCCGATCATAAAACGGTTCGCCGAATTCTTGCGTGAGCGAGTGGTAAATTTCTCCGGGATCGCGGCCCGTCCGCGCCGTGATCTCCGCGGCGAGCAAACAGGGAACAAATCCATCCTTGTCCGTTGTCCAAACACTCCCATCCAGACGGGAGAAGGTGGCACCAGCGCTTTCTTCTCCGCCCAAACCCAACGAGCCGTCGAGCAATCCGTCGACGAACCATTTAAAACCGACCGGCACCTCATGGAGTTTCCGGCCCAGCTTGGCCGTAACGCGATCGATCATCGCGCTGCTCACGACCGTCTTGCCGACGGCAGCCGACTTGGACCACTTCGGACGATTTTGAAAGAGATGGAAAATGGCGGCCGAGAGGTAGTGATTGGGCGGCAGAAGCCCGGCGCTTTTGGTGACAATCCCATGCCGGTCATGATCGGTGTCGCAGGCGAACGAGAGATCAAAACGGTCTTTCATCCCGATCAGGCGCTGCATCGCATAAGGCGAGGACGGATCCATGCGGATCTGTCCGTCCCAATCCACGGTCATGAAACGGAAGGTGGGATCGACCACCTCGTTGACGACGGTCAGGCTCAAACCATGGCGTTCCGCGATCCGCGCCCAGTAATGGACGCCGGCACCGCCGAGAGGATCGACCCCAAGATTGAGCTTCGCACCGCGAATGACGTCCAGATCGACCACCGTGCCGAGGTCATTGATGTAAGTGTTGAGATAGTCGTGCCGGTGCGTCGTCGGGGCGCGTAGAGCACTTTCGTAAGGAATTCGTTTTACCCCTTCGAGCCGGGCTTCGAGCAGCGCATTCGCCTTCGCTTCGATCCAATCGGTGACGACGCTGTCCGCCGGACCGCCATTGGGCGGGTTGTATTTGAAACCGCCGTCATGTGGCGGATTGTGCGAGGGAGTGATGACAATCCCGTCGGCCAAGGCCGAACCTGTTTTTTTTCCACGATTATGAGTCAGGATCGCATGGGAAATCACCGGGGTCGGCGTGTATTCGTCCCCTTCCGCGATCATCACATCGATCCTGTTGGCCGCCAGCACTTCGAGCGCGGTGGTGCAGGCCGGGGCTGAAAGCGCATGGGTGTCGATGCCGAGAAATAGCGGGCCCTCGATTTTTTGCTTCGCGCGATACAGGCAGATCGCTTGGGTGATCGCGAGGATGTGCCATTCGTTGAAAGATTGCTTGAACGACGAACCACGATGCCCGGAAGTGCCAAACGCCACGCGCTGCGCCGGCACGGTGGGATCGGGCACCCCGGTGTAGTAGGCTGTGATGAGCCGCGGCACATCGACCAGAATCCCGGGGGGCGCCGGCTTTCCGGCCAGGGGGCTTGTTTTCATGGCGCTTCGTTTAGCGCACCGGGGTTTCGCGTTCGACCTGTCCAGAATGCTTTCCCTGGGCGGCATGACCATTGCACTTGGCGCGGTGGTGAAGAGCCGCCTGCGCGGCCACGGGCATGGATCGCCGAAAACAGCACAGCGTGGTTTCAGCCCCCTCCAAAAGATTTGCCTGCGGCGGGCAGTCTTGGGCCGACAGCCGAATCTCTCGACTCGTCAGGTCTGTCATAATCGCTCCCTCGCTAAACCGATGCGACGGTCGGAGTTGGTGCGTTTATTTGATGATGTTCCAATGTCTCCGGCTGGGTGCGATTGAGGATTTCTTTGGCCCGGGTTGTTTCGTCCACGGAGCCGTGAACAATCAGGACAAACTTGTCGGACTTGAGGGCCGTTTCGTACTGCAATATGCTATCCTTGGGAATGCCCAGGCCGTACAACCCGGCTCCAAGCGCGCTCAGGCCACCGATTACGACCGCGCTTTCCAACGCCCCGACCAGCCAACCGACGAGCGGTCCCGCCACGACCAATGGCCCGATGCCTGGAACTAAAAAGAACGCCGAGCCGAAAAAGCATCCCCAGATCCAGCCCCAAAAAGCCCCGGTTTTGCCCCACGCTTTCATCCGGTC